>NZ_JBPLBG010000070.1:0-30077 GCF_054039255.1 Candidatus Harpocratesius sp. | reverse complement strand
TTATCCATATATCAGGGAATTACTTAAGGATTTTGTTCAGCGTGGCCGTCACCACTTGAGAGCTTTGTCCTGCAGTTTCTACACAACCTCTCTTTTTATCGTGAAAAAAAACATGTATTTCACCTTTTATGGCAGAAATTTTTGATCCTTTCTTCCTCCCCCGTTTTTTCTTTTGAGATTTCCGTTTTTTCTCTGTTTTTATGATTTTCTTTGGATGATTTTTAATTCTTGATTTTTTACCTCTTTTTTTACCGCTCCTTACATATTTTCACTTTTTGATTATTTTTGCTGTAAAACATCCATTAATCTTTACGATTTAATCTGTAGTTCTAGCAGTAATTATTATTACTTCTTTCTTATCATAGGTATATGTTAGGTATAGGTGTCAATTTCGATTCTACCATAAGGTGGTTTGTGTATATGGCGTAAATGTATTAAATTATGCCCGATCTCCAAAGCTACTCCTTTATATACCATGAATCCATCAGTAACCAATATTCATAGACGATAAAGCAATCTTTTTTCACAATCCTTAACAATTTCTGATATCACATCTTTGCTGCGCCTTTCTACTAATTAAATCGCCATTACCTTGTTGTTACCATTAATAACTAGAATTAAATACATTGTTTTTTATGGACAGTTATAAATATTTCAGCAACAAATAGTGTGTTGCTTTTCCTTCGTTTTTTGAGAAAATGCTTATATCCTCTCATGGTCGAGGCAATATTTTTTAAAATACTGCTTATAAATCTACTAATTGTTGAATTATTAAGTTGTAATCTCCTTGCAAGGAGTTCAATTTTGATACGAATCCCCCTTTAAGACAGAGTAGACGATGTTTTTCAGTTTTAATATTAAATCCTCAAACAACTTGCTCGTGTGTGCATAGAAGCTTTTTTCACATGTTTTGCAAAGATATTGTTGGGACATTTCTTTTACACTTGTATTACGTCTATTTCTGATGATTTCATGCTTAGTATCATTATCTTCTTGTTGTGGACAAAATATTTGTAATCGATCTTTAGTGACATGCCCGTCCAGACTAATTAAAAAAGGATATAGTAATTTATTTCCGATTGGATTGATATATCTAATGGTTCACATATCATAATAATAAGGAAGAATGGAAATATTATAAATGCTTAACAATTATGATATGTTAATTAGATTTTTGTCGAATAAAGGAATTTAAAAAATCTCGTAAAATCATTTTAAAAACATTATAAAAACATTATAAAAACAATTTTCAATCACTTTTTTTTTTTGAATATTTTTACTTCCCCTTAAATCTTTAAAGATATTCCGAAAGTTATTAAGAATATTTGCCAGTTTTTTTTAAACAGAAAATTTTTAAAAGAAATGTCATACTTGTGAATGGAGTGCTATAGGAGTGTTTTATATTTATGTGTTTCTTAAGATTAAGTAACTGGTGAATCAAGATGCTACAATCTTCAGATATAAATTTATTGAACGGTTTAATATCTGAAGTAAAAAAGGATCTTGATATCGTAGCTCTAATTTTATATGGAAGTAGTGTTCGTGAAAATGAATATAACGATATTGACATTTGCTTAGTACCCTTTCTGCATGTTAAAGATATTCCGTTTCAAAAAATCTTGTATTATAAAGGTAATTTTCCATCAAAACTAGATATTCAATTTTTCACTGATTTGCCTCTCTATATTCAGCATGAGGTTTTAAATCATGGAAAACTGATGGTAAATAAAGATTTTGAGCAAGTATGCGATATTTATGAGAAGACCTACCGTGCTTTCAACGATTTTTACCCCCATTTTAAGTTGTTTTTAGAGGTGGATTAAATTAGAAATTGACCGAATATCAATAAAAATTTCAGAATTAGAGAATTATCTTGAAGAATTAAATGAATTTATTCCTAAAGAAGATGAAATTTTCTATAAATCAAACGAAAAACGTCGTGCAATAGAGCGACAACTTCAAATCTGTATAGAAAATGTGATAGATATATCTTATCTTCTTGTGAAGTTATTACATCTTGGTCCACCCCAAAATGATGAAAATCTCTTTGATCTGTTACAAAATCACCTTACAAACATATCGAATTTAAAAGCGATGAAAGGATTTAGGAATATTTTATTTCATCAATATGGGAAAATCAATCAAAAACGGGTTCTTCAATTTATAAGAGAGAATTTATCCAATTTTAGTTATTTTATTAATGACGTCAAAAAGATTTTCAAAGAAATTAAAAGAAATTAAAAGAGAATAAAAGAGATTAAAAGAGATTAAAAGAGAATAAAAGAGATTAAAAGAGATTAAAAGAGATTAAAAGAGATTAAAAGAGAATAAAAGAGATTAAAAGAGAATAAAAGAGATTAAAAGAGAATAAAAGAGATTAAAAGAGATTAAAAGAGAATAAAAGAGATTAAAAGAGAATAAAAGAGAAAAAAAATGACAATATGGTTATTATCCCAAGTTTCTTATACAAACCTAAAAAGGGAGTAAATTATACAGTCTATAATAGATAAACTGGGCTTTTCGCAAACAGATAAAGTCGTGATTTTGCATTTAGATGATTTAGGGATTTCCCACAGTGCAAACCAGGCAGTAATCGATATATTTAATCAAAATTAGATTCGATCTGGTTCAATTATTGCAAATTCGCCATGGATGCCTGAAATAGTTCAGTTAATTAAAAGAATAAACCAGAAGATTCTTCTTGATATTTGCGCTCATCTGACATTTACAAGTGAATATAAGAATTTTAGTTAGCGACCTATAACAACTAATAATCCAGAATCAGGATTAGTTGATGCTAGTGGTTTTTTATGGCAAAATCTAAAAGAAACAATTGCAAATGTTTGCTATAGAAACCTCGATCTAAAAAAACTTATTCGCACATATAAAATATTAAATCCATTCATCCAAAAACTAATCTACAACGAAAATTATAAAATTCAGAAATTTTTAATCAGATACGTCCAAGTATAATATTATTCCTTATCTTCCTAAGGATAGTCCCCATTTCTTCTAACTTTTCATCTGAAATAATTAAAATGCTATCTTCTTTAAAGGAATAAAGTTCTAAAAATCTCGAGAGATAAGCTGTAATATTCTTAGAGGGGAGGTTAGATTTCCATATAGATTTTGTAAATTGTATAAAATCATCTCGTTCTATTGTATCAGTTTTTTCTAATCCTGCTTTTTTATCCTTTTTCTTCCTACCATAAATATTTTTACTAAAAACAAATCCATGGTCATAAATATTTGCAATATCATCTTTATCAGATAGTATTTCCTCATAAGTTAGGATCACATCTCCTCGCAATAAAAATTCTTCTCTAATTATATTTGGAACAATAAAAGAATGTAACGGAAAAAATGTATCCTTATTTCTATTTTGAATGATAACAACTAATCTCCCGCCGTTGATAAGAAGATTTCTTAGTCGAGAAGCCCAACTTGAGATGGTGTTAACGAAGTTTTCTCTCTTTCCAATTTTATAAATTGGAATTTTAAGTATGATAAGATGGAGAGATTCTTCTAAAATCCTATTGAAAAGATGATCGATTTCATATATTTTATTAAATAATTCTATATTAATTTTGTCAGAATTATCAACGATCTTACATTTATTTTTCTCTTGTGGAATACCCTCATATAATCTTGATGAATAAAACTGAGTGGCGTCATGTCCTTCCCTTTTTGAAACTCCAAAAGATTGTGTTTTTGTTTGTGTTTTTGTTTGTGTTTGTGTTTGTGTTCGTGTTTTTGTTTGTGTTTGTGTTTGTGTTCGTGTTTTTGTTTTTGTTTGTGTTTGTGTTTGTGTTCGTGTTTTTGTTTGTGTTTGTGTTTGTGTTTGTGTTCGTGTTTGTGTTCGTTTTCGTTTTCGTTTCATGATCTTCACGTAGTGATAAAAACATCTAATGTTTTTTTTGCTTTCTTTTTTTTATTTTGCTTCAAAAATTCATCAATTCTTTTATTGGCTAATTCTACATATTCATGATTTATTTCATAACCGATATATTGTCTTTTAGAGACTAATGAAGCTATGGCTGTCGAACCTGATCCCATAAAAGGATCTAATACTATATCATCGACATTTGTAAACAATTGAATTATTCTATAAGGTAATTCGACTCTAAACGGTGCAGGATGATTAACTCTACGCGCACTTTCAGTTCCAAAATTCCATATATTTTGATATAATTCAGAACCACTGAATTTAATAGATTTTGATTCGACTTCAATTGAAAAATTCGTTTTTTTTAGCAATTTTGGTTTTAATGTATTCATTTTTGAAGCAAGAATTATATATTCATGAATATCACGAAGTGAGGGATTTGAGGCAGATTTCCAACTTCCCCATGCACAGGAAGTTCCTGCACTGGCTGCTTTATTCCATATTATTTCTTGTTTGATAGTGAAACCAATATCATATAAAATTTGAATTACATAACAATCTAATGGTAGATAAGGTTTTCGTCCAACATTTGCAATATTTATTGCACAAATACCATTATCTGTCAATACGCGATATACTTCTGTTAATACATTTTTTAGGAGTGTTAAGTATTCCTTTAATGATAAATTCTCATCATATTCTTTAGTTACATTATATGGTGGTGATGTCACCATTAATTTTACTGTTTTATCTGGTATTTCAAGCATTGATTGAGCATCAGAATGATAAATATAGTTTCTTTTAAAATTCAAACATAATCACAATTTTATATTAGTGTAAATTAGTTTTTTTAATCTTTTTATTGATTTGTAATTCGTTCTCCTTCTTTTGTCAATTGACGAAATCCTTTACCTGATACTGTTATTCCTAAAACAATTAAGGTAAGAATTCCGCTACAAATATAGATAATGGGTATTGAACCAATCACATCAGCAATAATTCCTGATAAAAGTAATCCAATCGGAGAAGCAATATTACTCAACATCATGATAATTGATGAAATTCGCCCTATCTTATCTTTTGGGATAATATTTTGAATACCAGTCAAGAAAAGACTATTCACTATAGGATTCATGATAAGCATTAAAACAGCATCGATATATAAGAGAATAAAAAATCCTGTTGGAATTAATCCTAATGCAAGATATGCTAATGCTTCATTTACTAAGCCAAGAATTATCCAAGCAAACCAATTCCGCCATTTTTTAACAAGAATTGTTAACAAGGCACCTAGTAACATTCCTAGTTGAAGAGCTGCCATAAAATATCCTAATTCGACTTTGGTACCTCCGTGGTTTATTTTTATGAAATTAATCATCAACGCATCTATAGGCATAAAAATAAAATTCAAGAAAATTGCCATGATAATTACGCTACCTAATCCTTTTATATCATGAATTACATCCAATCCTGCCTTTATTTCACTAATATAACTAATTTTTTGCTTTTTTTCTTGAATTTCATCATCTTCATCATTTTCATCATTTTCATCATTTTCATCATCTTCATCATTTTCATCATCTTCATCATCTTCAAATTTTGATTTAGGTATTGTTATTTGTATAATTGTGAAGAAAGCAATGAGAAATGTAAAAATATCGATCCATAATGCCTGAGAAGGCGCTAAAACAATTAAAAGCCAAGCACCAACAATTGGACTTATAATATTGATTAAACTGGATAAAAGATAATTTAAACCATTAACTTGAGTCATTTTATCCTTAGGAACCATAAGAGGAATAATTGCAATAGAAATCGGGGCTTGAAATGCCTGACAAATGCCTCTAAAGAAGATTAATAATAAAATATGCCATATTTCAACCACTCCTAAGGCAAATAGAATAATTAAAAACAAGGTTAAGGTCGCTTGTGCGAAATCACTGATTATTATTATTATTTTTTTATTCTTTTTATCAGCGATTACTCCTGCCAGTGGAGAAATGACTATTTGTGGAAAAAAGCTTACGAAAAACGCTACAGAAATTAATGTATTATTTCCTGGTTCCATTTCTGAAAGCTGCCAAATAATAATAAATGATACTATTGCAGAACCCATGAGTGAAAATACTTGACCTATCCAGAATTGAATATACATTGAGAAATTTCGTTTATCTTCTGATTCTTTTGCTTTTTTATCTATTTTTGTAATATTATGATTGAAAGATAGATTGGGGTTTTGTTCATCCATGAATAATCATCATATTAATGCGAATAAGTTTTTAAATCAAAATCATTCTATATAGTAATCATTTCTATGCTCGCAAATTTTTATAAGATAAGGGTTCCATTGTTTTTCAAATTCCTTAAAAAGATAATTTTTTAAAATACATCTATTCATACATAATTTGTATTATGCAAATGGATTCTAATAATGTTAGGAGGTTGTTTTTTTTCAAAACCACCTGATTTGATCCAAAGATTCGTTTTATGGTATGCATCATCAATAAGATTTTTAGAATGGGAAAAATCATGCGCTGATACTGAAAGAGGACAAAGTGGTGGAATAAGGTGGATTTGAACTTGTTCTTTATATAATTCTAAGTCAGTACCTAATTTTTGATGCATCATATATGAAAATGTAGTTAAGATCGCTTCAATTATCGATTTTGGAGTTGTTTTACGATCACATGTATATCCTGTTGGTAAAACAATGATATGTGTTGCTCCAAGTTTCACCGCTGTTGAGATAGGTGTATTGTTCACTACTCCACCATCGATTAATTCATGGTGACCAATTTTAACAGGTGGAAAGATCATAGGAATCGCACTGCTGGCTAATAACGCTGAAATTAATGATCCATCTGATAAAATAACTTCTTCTCCTGAATTTATATCTGTAGCAATTATATACAGCTGTAATTGACTTTCAGATAAATCTACATCTCCAAAATGTAAATATAGTAGGTTTCTTAACCCTTTAGGGCTAATTAGATAATTTTGTTTTTGAAAAATTCCTTTAATACTATTTTTTAAAGATGGAGCAAATATCTGGGATGTTTTAATTGAGAGCCAAATTTTCGATAATTCTTCAACACCTTCGAGGTTCGGGTGAAAAGCAAAATATGCAGCATTTAAAGCACCCACACTTGTACCAACAACAAAATCTGGTTGAATATTTGCTTCTAAAAGGGCATGTAGCATTCCCACTTCCATAGCTCCTAAGGCACTTCCCCCTGCAAAAACTAAAGCCGTTTTATTTTTTTTATTAGATCCATTTGAAAAACTCTTCATACTATGCAGTTTTTTCGAAAAGGAATTTGAATTTTCAAGATTAAAATGATTTTTCTGCATAGATAATTATTTTGACTTTTCTTTATTTAATTAAATCACTTTAATGAAGAACCTGAATTATTCATATATTAAAATAAAAGAATTTCTCCTATTATCAATTCTGGTCTTAGAAGTATAGATTTTATATTGAATTTATTAATATTTAAGTAAACAGAATTAGGTTCTGCCTGTTGAGAGTCTGCTTGTTTAGATTCTGTCCGTTGAGATTCTACTTGTTGAGATTCTGCCCGTTGAGATTCAACTTGTTGAGATTCTGCTTGAACTTCTGATAAAAATTGATTAGTTTCATCAGTTTTAGGTGAAATTTCTTGTGATTCAGAACTATCATGTTGAGATTTATCCGTATCTTTCGCAAAATTCTTCATTACGAAATATTGGATTAATATTCCAACAATATCGCAGAAATATGCAGAAATTTGGAAAATGACAAATGCAACAGTTATTAAAAATAAAATCAAAAAATAATCAAATTGATTAAGGGCATCAAAGAATAGCATTTGAAAACCGTTCAAATCGAAAATTAATTCATTCATTGACAGTAGTAGAGATAAATAAAAGAAGGCAACAGCAACCCGTGCATAATTCCTACTCGGAAAGAAAACTTTACGCGTTTTAAAAACTAGTACTAACCGCCTAATTATTAAAATTCCGATAGCGGTAATACTGAAAGAAATTGCTAAAGCAGGCATTAATAGATGATTAAAAACATCCGCAAATACATTTAGATCTCCATTCAATAAGCTATCTATTAGAATATAGCCTGTTTTATCTGCTTGGTATGTTATATATTTAAGACTAATAATACATCTTTAAATAGATTTCTATGGATTTAAATAGAGTAAGAAAAATTAAAAGTAGAAAATGAAAAAAAGTGAAAAGAACTCGAAATACCAAAAATGAGTTTGACGAGTTCTTCTAAACCCATTGTATAATAAGAATTTTAAAACTTGATCTCGCCGAGCTTTTTGCGCTCGTCAATTAAGTGTTGCACAACCTCTGGGTTTGCCAAAGTCATTGTGTTTCCAATATCACTCTGGGTTGCAATCGCTTTCAAAACACGACGCATAATCTTTCCAGATCGAGTCTTTGGTAATGCATCAGAAAACATGATGATCTCAGGATATACTGCTGGTCCAGCTGTTGTTCGAACATGCTTTTGAATCTCTTTCTTCAATTCATCAGTTGGTTCCACGCCTGTCATCAAAGTAACATAGGCAAAGATTGTAGAACCTTTTACAGGATGAGGATAGGGACAGACTGCACTTTCTGCTACTGCTTCATGGGAATTAATCGCAGCCTCAACTTCAGCAGAGCCTAATCGGTGTCCAGAAACCTTGATAACATCATCAGAACGACCTAAAATGAAATAATAGCCGTCATCGTCAATTTGGGCATAATCTCCAGTGAAATAATGTCCTGGAAATTTAGATAAGTAGGTTTTGACAAAACGCTCATGATCACCCCAAACAGTTCGCATTAAACCAGGCCAGGGCATGTCATAGGCAAAATAAGCTTGAGTCATACTTTTTGTCACCTTGTTACCATCTTCATCCAATAAAACAGGATTAATTCCAAAGAAGGGGAAGGTACAACTTCCAGGTTTCATAGGAGTAACAGCCCCTAAATTGACCATCATGTACGATCCAGTTTCTGTCTGCCAGTATGAATCAACAATAGGTCGCCCTACTGGTTTTTCACCAGTGGTTCCTTTGCCTACTACTTCCCAATACCATTTCCATTCTGGCCAATTACACACTTCTCCGACAGTTCCAAGCATTTTAAGTTTGGAAAGATCAAACTTGTTAACTGGTTCTGCTCCGTATTTCATTAAAGCACGGATAGCGGTTGGAGCAGTATAGAAATGAGTAACTCCGAGTTTTTCACAGATTTCCCAAAATCGACCGTTGTGTGGCCATGTTGGGACACCTTCATACATAACTGTTTTAGCACCAAGAGCTAATGGGCTGTATATGATTTGAGTATGGCCTGTGATCCATCCAATATCTGCGGTGCAGTACCAAACATCACGTCCTTCGACTGTGTCGCCTTTTAAGTCAATTAAACAGGAATAGTCCCATACGTATTTGTTTGTGGACATACCATAAACTAAATATCCTGCTGTTGTGTGCACAACACCTTTAGGCTTACCGGTGGTTCCACTGGTGTATAAGATGAATAATGGATCTTCAGCGTCCATAGGTTCGCATGGGCATTCAGTGGATTGTTCTGTCACTAAAGCGGTGAAATCGACATCTTTTTCATATTTGTAAACGTTTTCATCACCAGTGACTTTAACAACTGCGACATGTTCGATTGATGGACATGTTTCGATGATACCTTTTAAGTTATCTTTCATAGGTCGTGGTCGTCCGGCGCGCATAACTTGATCAGCAACAACTAATACTTTACATTGGCTATCATCAATTCGGTCTTTTACAGATTCAGCACTGAATCCACCGAAAACGATAGAGTGGATGGCACCAATACGTGCACAAGCAAGCATAGTTATGGCTAATTCAGAGACCATAGGCAACCATAAGCAGACTCGGTCCCCTTTTTTAATGCCTAGGGATTTTAAAGCGTTAGCGGTTTTGCTTACAGCATCTTTTAATTCGGAGAAGGTGAATTCTTTTAAAGTATCATCTTCACCCATCCAGATGAGTGACTTAGCATCCCCATAGCCTTTTTCAACCCAGCGGTCAACACAGTTGTAACAAACGTTTAATTTTCCGCCTACAAACCATTTTCCAACAAAATCTTCAGGGGTAGAGCCGGTCCAAACTTCTTTATATGGTTCAAACCAGTCAACCATTTTAGCTTCTTCCGCCCAGAATTCTCTTGGATTTTCGACGGATTTTTTCCAAATTTCGCGGTATTGATCCATTGTTTTGATACGTGCGTTTTCAGCGAGTTCAGGCAATGGATAATAGATTTTTTGTTTTTCTTTATCAGATTCAGACATATTCGTCAATCTCACTAATGTTGATTTGAAAAATCGACACAGCCTCAAAGAGGCCTAGTTACTCAGCGGGAGAATAGCGATGCTCACGCTAGGTACTGTTGTATGTAAAAATGCATTCATTCAAATAAAAAGCTTGTGGGTTGAAATTTTATAATTCACTCAAAAGCACGAAAAAGAGGGAATAGTTTAGGGAGATGGTTGAAATAGACGGAGAGACGTGACCATAAATGCGAAAATTAGAGAAAAGCGAAAAAATAAGAATAAAAAGAACAACAAGAAAAAAAGACAAATAATTCCAAATAAAAATATGTAAAAGGATATCGATTGACAGGTGATGAAAATAAAATTAAATTATTAAATCATAAAGGGCTAAAGGCATGTAAAATAAAATTTTTTTTTTTTATGTCTTTGAAAGTAATGATATAGATTAAAATGGTGTAGGATAAAGAGTATTTGAAACACTATAGGATTGATAAAAATTTTTTAAAAGTTCTTTCTGATTAACAATAAAATAAGGAATTCATGAGAAATATGATAACAACCAATTCTAATTATTTTTCCACTTATTTTTCAAATAATTTTTATAATTACTTGATTAGAAATAGGATAAAAGAAATAGGATTAAATGAGATAATAGAGGGGGGCAAGTTAGCGGATTTTATTTTTAAAGAATTTTATGGAATTAATAGTCTTATTGAAAATCCAAAATCTTTTCCCAATTTGGAGATTTTTATTTTTGATTTATTAGAATCCTTTGCTGATCATTTTCGTTATAACATGGTTGGATCAATTTCAGATGGTGAAATTTTGATTCAAAATCGAGAAAATGATACATTTCTAAAGTTTAATTTTATGAAAATTTATGGAAATTAAGAATGAACTGGATAACACATAAATTGGTAACATTAAAAATTAACAAAGAGTCTTACCACAAATCGAATAGAGAGCGATTATTTCCATAAAGTACCTTTTAGAAAAAACCATACGTCTGCTGCAACAGCGTATTTATTCGAATCCAGAGTTGTTATCCATTTTAACATCTGTCGGGGTGTTTTCCAGAAAAATTGAATGTCTTCACTATCTTCCATCTGTGTGCTACTAACATTCTTTTCATCTACTAATAATTTAACCCAAAAAGTGGTTTCATTACTTAGTCCTGCGCTTTTAGGGAATGGTCCATTAATTTCTTCAATATCGCCTGTATATCCTGTTTCTTCTTTAAGTTCCCGTAAAGCGGCTTGTGCAGGACTTTCTCCTCTATCGATTAATCCCGCAGGAAAACTAATTTCATTTTTCTCAATTGCCACTCGTGGTTGAGAGATAAACAAGATATGACCATACTGCCGAGATTTACAGATAAGTGTGACAACACCATGGAAATGATTTCGACAAACATAGTTCCACTCTTGTTCATTATTGTTTTTATCAAAGTATGTAGTATTGCGGAGGCAGAGCCATTTGGTGGTGAAAATTTCCTTTCTGGTGATAATTTTCATATTGTAGGTATTTTCGTCTATGATACTTAAATGCTTTCAGTATTCTTCACATCATAATTTTAACCTTGTTTGCCCCGATAATGGCTATAAAGATGAATTTTTTTCTGATAAGGAAAAAAACAGCTATAAAAAATGATGCTTTACATATAGAGAGAAGATAAAAAAACATAGAAAAAAAAGAATTATAAAAAACAAGGAAAATATAAATAGTATTATTGAAATAAAGTGAGAAACTTATTCGCACAATAAGGAAAGATAAATTAAAGAAGAAAGAAATAAAATAGAAAGAAACAAAATAGAATGAAAAAAGAAAGATGATATAAAAAATAAAAAAATAAAAAAAATTGATAAATCTTGATATTTTTGACTTATTCTTTTTTTAAGTTAGAAATTAAAAATTATTTTTTTTTAGAATTCGATTTTGCTCCCAATTATCCATAGCTTTCAAGATATTGTCAACCATATAAGCGCGCTCATTTTTCCACTTCTTTAATTTTTCATCAAATGCTTCAGAATATAAAAAGAAGCCTAAACTTCTATCATAATCGATAATATGAACTTTTAATTCAATTAAATGTGCACGTAATGCATAAAGTAAATCTGCTAAATGGGTTGAAGGGAGATGAATATACCATAAGAAGGTATCATCTGTATGATTATAGATAGATGTAAATGGAAGTGGATCTGTTTTTAATATTTTAGCTAATCGTAAAACAAAATCTGTATTTGTTTTTCCTAAAATCAAAATTGGATTGTGAATATCAAGAGTACGGGCTTTTATTTGCACCCTATATCCAGTAATACAATCATTTTCCAAATGTTTCAACCGTCGGCTGAATGTCTGGCGCGTAAACTCAAAATGACGAAATGTTTTGATATAATTCATCATATCAATATGTTTATGGCGCGAATTTTTCATTAATTCGATTAGAATATATAGATCACTCCTTTTTAACCATGAAAGTGCAGATTTTGAAGTATTAAGAACATTTGATGAGTTTGATTTGATTAATAAATCAGAATCTTCTTTTAGATCTTGATTATCATTATTAGCTAATTTAATATCTTTAATTTTTTGCACCCAACTTGCCACATCAAAATTCCATTTAAGTGCAGCGTGATTCCAGTATTTTACCTGAGGTGTTGTATAAATTGGCTGTGAATCAAATGAATAAATGAAAAAACTCTTGATTTTTTCTTGACTTTGAAGTTTTACGAAAAGTTCATTTATCAATCTTGATGCTCCACAAGGAATTCGGAATTGAATCCAAGCACCATTGATCGTACCGTACATAAATGCCATATACATTGTGTAGGGATGTTCTTCACAAAATTCTCTAATATAAGCGAGAGAATGTTTAGGACTGAGTTCAATTAAAACATCAACTATCTTCAATTCTAATGCTTTTAGATTTAATGTGGCAGTTACAGCACAAATAGGGGAATTATTCTTACTTGCTGTAAGCTTTTGATAAATTTGAAATACAACTGACTTAGCTAAACCAGTAATGGATGCAATTTGATCAAATGTTCCTGTGGGATATTGTTCCAGTGCCATCAAGACCCTAATATCTCGCTCAGTCAGTAAATCGTTCTCTAAATCGTTCTCTAAATTCTTCTCCACACTCTTTTGTTGATCTAAATTGTTAGAATTGCTCATACTACTTCGTATTCTCCTGCTTAGCAAACATTAATAGATGTATTTTTCGAAGAAATGGGTGAAGTTTAGTGTTTCTTTCTTGGTTTATCTGGTTTTTGATGTATGACGCAAATGTCAAAAATCTTGATCCCTTCATAATGAAGTATAATATATCCTTCAGCTCCCCCAAAAAAAAAAGAAATGCCTTATTTTAGATTTTTATGGTTTAACTCTTGCAATATAATTTACAATTTTCCTAGATCATTGAGATAAAAAAAATAAAATGAAATATATCGCCATTATCACCATAATCATAAAACTTTAAAACATTAAAACGGTATTATGAATTCATAGATTAGAATAGTACAACAACAGCATAAGGAAGGGCTCCTTCACGATATTCTCTCGGATCGAAAGTAAATGTTTCCATTACTGAACCTACGAAATGTGTGTTCATCATATCGAAGCCCTGCATTCTGGCTACAACTGTGAAATTATACCATCCACTTTCTACTGCAACATTATACCATTCAATTTCAAAGCGAAGTTCATCAAATGTTTTCCAGATCTTGTATGTAAAAAAGAATGTTTGGCCTGAAGGTAATCGAATTGATAAGTCTAAGGTAACCTTTGTATCTGCCATATATCCAGTAGGAGAATATAAAGAAAAGATAGTCATACAATCATCTTCTTTACCATCATCATCAAGATCGCAATAATATGCATCATGAATTACGAGTGGATCTTGAGGTACTTCAGTGGTGCGAGCGGTTGCTCCTGAAGCTGTTGCTACATAGCTTACCATTGATAACAAAATGAAAAGAGAAACTGTGAGTAGAATACGAGTTTTAAAAAGTTTTTTTGATTGAATTTTCTTATTAATTATAATTATTCTCACCTTTTTTTCCATATTATGAATATATTTCTTTCACGGACTCAGAAGAAAAATACCTCTATATATTACAAGGATATTATGGTTTATACTTGTCATAGAACCATATAAATATTTAGTAAATTTAAAAGCAATTTGAACAATATCCCATTAATAATTTCTAAAGTCAGATAATAAAAAAAATAAAGGGAGATGCTTCCAACTATAAAAAGTTGAAATTTAATTACTAAATTTATGTATTACATTGAGTCATTTAAAGTAATTAAACAAAATACATATCCCCAATTGTGTAGGCATCATACAAAGTAGCGTCACCTTGGGTATTTGCATCAAACATATCTACAGCATACCCACCAATTGCTTCCGCTGTCGTATAGCCTAAACTAATGGCTTCCATTGCATAATAGGTAAAAATTCCATTTTGCATGGTTTCATCACCATCATATGTATAAGTTCTGGTTGTTGATCCAATTGCTGCAACCCAACCTGGATTTAACAAACTGTCCATGGTTCCTTGATTGCAAGCATCATCAAAGAAAAATACGTGTTGACTTTGGAATGTATCTGTAATTGCTTCAATTTCGTTAGTGTAAACCCCAGCTAATTCCCATGAAATAATGCAACTTTCTTTGGTTTGACGATTATAATATCCATGTCCGGAATAACAAATGGCAATTGCATCACCTGCTTCATCTTCGATGTTCGCTAAATCTTGCAAGGCACTCAAAATATTAGCTTTAGTTGCTTGTTCATCAATTAAAAGCGTAATTTGGTAACCTAATCCATCGAAATAGTTATACCAATCCATTGCGTCATCATCGCAATATTGTAGATCATTAGCGGTGCCATCATAATCACTAATTCCGATGATTAATGCATATTTTTGTCCTGTGATCGGAGAACCACCCTCTGGAGTAGGAGGTGGTGTTGGTTTTTTTGCCGGTGCAGGTAATCGATCAACTGCACGGGCATTTCCTGTAGTTGCTGATACAAATCCTACAGGAAAGAGCAAAACCGCAGCAACAAGAACGATAAAAACATGTGTTTTTTTCATAAATTAATCCCCAACCTGGATTTAACCCTTTACAATATCTAAAATAAATACGGGGTGATATCCATTATTATTACATTTGTTCAAATTATATATAAATATTATGGATATTTTCCCATTAATAAGAAAAGAACAAAAAAATTATAAAAAAACAAGAAAAAAGGAAAGGAATTTTCCTATATCTATATGACGAATAAAGCATTGACGATTCCAGCAGCATCAGCAGATCCTTCGACCAAAGCAACGATTTGTGTTGCAGAATAACTTGGATGGGCCGCAATCGCTAAAGCACAAACTCCAGCAACGTGAGGTGTTGCCATTGATGTTCCGCTCATGGTGGCATAACTTGCACCTATATAAGTGGAATAAATTGACACACCAGGTGCTAAGATGGTTTCTCCATCATTTGAGAAATCTGCTTCAACATCGTTAATATCAGTTGCTCCAACTTTGATAACACCCGGATAGGCTGCGGGATAAGCAGGTTCATCAGCATATTCATTTCCAGTAGCAGCAACTACAACAACACCATAGCTAATAGCATAGGCTACTGCATTTTCAATCAACTCTGCATAAGATCCACCAAGTGACATAGAAATCACGTCAGCATCATCTGAAGTTCCAGGTATGCCGTCTGGACCATTAGTTGCCATAATAATTCCATCAGCAACTTGTTGATCGGTTCCAGAACCTCGACGATTTAATACTTTAATGATATACAATCCAACATTTGGAGCAACCCCTACAACTCCAATATCATTATCAATTCCAGCAATTATTCCAGCACAATGAGTTCCATGACCGTTATCATCATCCGGAATCGTATCTTGATTTACTATGTCATACCCCCAAACATAACGTGCAGCTAAATCGGGATGATCTAAATCCATTCCTGTATCTAAGATAGCAATTATCACCGAAGATTCATCTACAGCATTAGCTGCTTCAATGGCATTAATTCTGCTTATACCCCACGGAATTTCTTGGGCTGGTTGTTCAGTTGTTGATTGCCATCCACCCCTACCCATAATATGGTATACTACAGGAGTATTTTCTGTTTGTGCAGAAACACCTCCAACTGTCAAAGAGAAGGAAAGCAGCACAAACCCCAATATAATTAATTTCTGTAATTTTTTCATACTAAATCACAATCCAAACAGAGAGTGATAATAAAACAAATATTCATATATTATAAAAGTATTTCGAATAAATGTTATTTTTTTTATAATAATTCTTCTATCATAATAAAAACTTATTCGCACAGATAACTCTATAAGAATTAAAAATAATAAATCAAAAAGATAGATTTAATTGTGCAAATAAGATAAAACATGAAAAGATTAAAGGATAAAGTAATAAGAAGATAAAAAAATAGGAAAGCAAGAAAAAAAAAAGAAGAATAAAAGAAGAATAAATCAGAAATCCAAAGAATGTAAAAAGAAAAAGTTATCAAGAAATCAAAAAACAAAATCTAATTTATTTTTAAAAATACCAAAAATAATGCAATTAAAATTAAAAGATGTTATCTAATTTCAATTTTCTGAACTAATTGGGGAAATAATTTAACGATCTCTTTATTTTTCTGAATTTCTTCTAACCAACGATCTTCAAGATCATCTTCTAATTTTAAATTTCTCTCTTTAATAGTTTGAATAGTAGGGACATAAATATATGCTTCTTGATTCATTCCATCAAGTAATTCAACCGAAATCTTCTCTCTGGAAAAGAAGCCAGTCTCTACACCTTCATACACATCCAATTTTGCCACGTGGGATGGTCTTAGAGAAAACACTAAAGCATAAAATCCAAAATTTTTTGGATCTTTCAATATAAAGGGAAAAATGGTATCGCCCATCCAAATTCGCCGATAATTACGCACAATGCACACTTTTACGTCTGTTGATTTAAGATAAGTTTTATTTGGAATAAATGTTCCATAGCCAACAATATAAATCGGCGAATCATTTGAACTCATACTAATGTATCTAAGCCTTGGCGATATATATTTGTTATTTTGTAATTTACAAGAAAAATAAGAAAATATAAGAAAATTAAAAGTAAAAAACATATTACTAAAAATATCGAGATTAACTTTTAAAATAAATGTATAAATATTAATAAAAATCCAAAAATGGCAGAGATTTTTGACTAATTTTGCTTTTAGATTAACTAAAATTATTTAAGTAAACTTAAATATTAAGATTAATTAATGATTTCAAGATGGGTCAAACTAGTTCTTTGCTTCAAAAATGGTTAGAAATTGTTATGCGTCTGTCAATGCATAACGTTATTCTCTTTTCAAAAAAAAAAAATTTGTCTATGTCTCAAATCAGTGCATTGATGTTTATTCATCGCCAAAATCGATGTGGTATTTCAAATTTAGGGAGTAATTTAGGGATCACCAGTGCAGCAGCAAGTCAAATGCTGGATAGGTTGGTTAAGCAACAATTTATAACCAGACAGGAAGATCCAAATGATCGAAGAGTAAAAAAACTCACTTTAACTGAAAAGGGAAAAAAAATTTTAAAAGAAAGCTTTCAAGCCCGTCAGTATTGGCAAAAAGAGTTAATTAAAATGCTAACCCCTGAAGAAGAAGAAAAGGTGCAAATTGCACTTAAAATTTTGATCCATAAATCAGAAGATCTTGTTCAACCACAAAAACACAAATGCAGTGAAAAAATGCATTAAAAAAATGTGCGAAAAGATTGCACAAAAAAGCAATTATTCAAAAAAACATAAAATAAGAGATAACAAACAATGGTACATATAACAAAATATGCTAAGCCCTATCTGCCGATGATTTTAATTGCAGTTGGGTTGCTTTTTGCACAAGCAAATTTTGATTTGGCTTTACCAGATTATTTCTCAAGAATTGTTAACGTTGGTATTCAGCAAAATGGAATTGAAGATGCAGTTCCAATTGCAATTCGAGAAAATCAAATGAATCACACATTCCTCTTTATGAGTGAAGAAAATAAATCTGTAGTTTTGAAGGCATATGAGTTAAAAAGCAACAATTCTGCAGATTTTATGGAATATGTGGAAGAATTTCCACTTCTAAAAAATGAATCACTGTATGTACTTACTCAAGATAATGATACCACTCATGAACAACTGAATTCTGTGTTGGCTGATACTCTTTTAGTGGTTTTTACTCTGGAACAAATTCAAGCGAATTCGACGGAATTTCAAAATCAAAACATGAATTTATCTATTGGTTTTGATATGTCTAAAATCCCACCTGGAATGGATCTTTTTACATTTTTAAGTCTTCTTCCTCCAGAACAACTTATAGAAATAAAAGATAGTATAAATAAAAAAATATTGAGCTTGGGTGAAGATATGATCAAACAAGCTGCAATTTTTGCAGTTAAGGCAGAATATGAAGCCATTGGAATAGATACTGACAAAATACAAATGGATTATATTATGCGTATAGGAGGACTAATGCTTCTTTTAACACTGCTTTCAGCAATTTGTACTATTATTGTAGGATATCTTTCAGCGAAGACAGCTGCTGGAATGGCACGAGATTTGCGTAAAGATATTTTCAGAAAGGTAGAAAGTTTTTCAAACGCAGAATTTGATCAATTTTCAACAGCTTCACTAATTACTCGAACAACAAATGATATTACCCAAATTCAGTTGGTTATGATAATGTTAATACGTCTTGTTGTTTATGCACCAATTTTAGGGATAGGAGGAATAATTCGGGCATTTGCAAAAGATGCATCCATGTGGTGGCTGATTGCAATTGCAGTAGGATTTTTAATCAGTTTAATTTTAATTATTGTTAAAATTGCATTGCCAAAATTCAAGAGTATTCAAAACTTAGTTGATCGCCTGAATTTGATAGCACGTGAAAATTTATCAGGCATAATGGTAATTCGAGCTTTCAATATGCAACAATTTGAAGAAAAGCGATTTGATGGAGCAAATGCAGATTTAACAGGAGTTAGTCTTTACATTAACCGCGTTTTAGTCATTTTGATGCCAGTAATGATGTTTACCATGAATGCATTAGCAGTAGCAATTATTTGGGTTGGATCACATAGAGTTGCAGATGCAAATATGCAAGTTGGGGATATGATGGCATTTATGCAGTATGCAATTCAAATTGTGATGGCATTTCTCATGCTTTCAATGATGTTTATACTTCTACCCCGTGCCACAGTTTCTGCCAGCAGAATTGCAGAAGTTCTATCTACAAAACCTACAATAGATGATCCGAGTGAACCTAAAAAATGGCAAAAAGAATTTAAAGGTAAAGTAGAGTTTGACAATGTTTCATTTAGATATCCTGGTGGTGAAGAGAATGCACTGGAAGGAATCTCTTTTACTGCCAATCCTGGCCAAGTAACTGCCTTTATTGGTGCAACTGGTTCTGGAAAATCAACATTAATTAATTTACTTCTTAGATTCTATGATGTAACTGAAGGTGCAATTAGAATTGATGGAATAGATATTCGGGAAGTCACTCAACATTCTTTAAGAGAAAAAATCGGATATGTTCCACAAAAAAGCGTTCTCTTTTCTGGAACTATTGATAGTAATTTAAAATATGCAGATGAAAATGCAGACAAAGATACTCTGAATATTGCAATATCGATTGCTCAAGCAAAAGAATTTGTGGAATCTACTCCAGAAAAATATAAGACCCCTATTGCTCAAGGAGGAATAAATGTTTCTGGCGGACAAAAACAAAGATTGGCAATTGCGCGTGCTTTAGTAAAAAAAGCTCCAATAAATATTTTGGATGATAGTTCATCTGCTTTGGATTTTAAAACAGATGCTGCTTTACGACATGCATTAAAACAGGAAATGGGAAATAATACACTTTTCATGGTAACACAGCGTGTTTCTTCAGTAATGAATGCAGATCAAATCATTGTACTAGATGAAGGAAAACTGGTTGGAAAAGGAAATCATAGAGATTTACTTAAAACATGTGAGGTTTATAAAGAAATAGCACTTTCACAACTTGCATTGGAGGAACTACAATGATCAGATCACCAAATTCTCCTTTAAAATCAATACAAAATCCATCCAAGAATTCTAAAGAAACTCCATCAAAAGGTCCTGGTGGTTTCCGTAGCAGACAACACTCTATGATGATGGGGGGAGAGAAAGCAAGGAATTTTAGACAAACAATGCGAAATCTTGGCCAATATTTACGAGAATATCGAATTCATATCTGGATTGTAATTTTCTTTGCAATTCTTTCAACAACAGCGAGTATTGTTGGTCCAAAAATTTTAGGAAAAGCTACAACTTCCTTATTTGAAGGAATAATTGCAGAATTAAATGGGACAGGAACTATTGATTTCGGTTATATTGGTCTTATTGTTGTTATAACTCTATTACTCTATGGAATATCTATGCTTTTCGCCTATATTCAAGGATGGATAATGGCAAAAGTTTCTACCATTGTGGCATATAAATTTCGAAGAGATATTTCGCAGAAAATTAATAGACTTCCTTTGAAATATTTTGATAACACCACTCAAGGTGAAGTACTTTCAAGATTAACAAATGATGTTGATACAGTTAACCAGACACTAAGTCAAAGCATGTCTCAAATAATAACTTCAGTTGTCACAGTAATTGGGGTTTTAGTTATGATGTTTACCATAAACTGGATAATGACATTAGCTTCTTTGATTATCATTCCGTTATCTATGGTTTTAATGGGTTTCATAATAAAAAAATCTCAAAAATACTTCAAACAGCAGCAGAATGAACTAGGACATGTTAACGGACACGTAGAAGAAATGTATGGAGGTCATGTAGTTGTTAAAGCTTTTAATGGTGAAGAAAGAAGTATTCAAGAATTTGATAAACATAATAATTCGCTATATAAAGTAATGTGGAAATCACAATTTCTTTCAGGCTTGATGATGCCATTAATGCGCTTTATTGGCAATTTAGGCTATGTAGCAGTAGTTATACTTGGTGGATGGTTGGCAAGTATAGGAAGCATTTCAGTGGGAGATATTCAAGCGTTCATTCAATATGTACGTTCATTCACCCAACCTATGTCGCAATTGGCAAATATCTCTAATGTTCTTCAACAAACAGCTGCTGCTGCTGAACGAGTTTTTGAATTTCTATCAGAAGAAGAAGAAACACCAGATACAACTAATCCAATAAAAATCCCTGAAATACTGGGAGAAGTAGAATTTCAAAATGTGCATTTCGGTTATACACCTGATAAAATAATTATCAAAGATTTTTCAGCTAAAGCAAATCCAGGTCAAAAAATAGCAATTGTTGGTCCAACTGGAGCAGGAAAAACAACAATGGTTAAATTATTAATGCGATTTTATGATTTGAATGAAGGTGCCATATTAGTTGAGGGCCATAATATTACAGAATTTACTCGAAAAGACCTGCGCTCTATGTTTGGAATGGTATTACAAGATACTTGGTTGTATAATGACACTATCATGGAAAATATTCGCTATGGTAAACCTGATGCAACAGATGAAGAAGTTATTGCTGCAGCAACTGCGGCTCATGTCGACCATTTTGTTCACACATTACCAGGAGGATATCAAATGGTTTTGAATGAAGAGACAACTAACTTATCTCAGGGACAAATGCAGCTTTTAACGATTGCCAGAGCGATTTTAGCCAATCCAAAGATTCTCATTCTGGATGAAGCCACGAGTTCAGTAGATACGCGCACAGAAATATTGATTCAAAAAGCGATGGATAAATTAATGGAAAATCGAACAAGCTTTGTAATTGCACACCGATTATCAACTATACGAGATGCTGATTTAATTTTGGTTATGCGCGATGGAGATATTGTGGAACAAGGTACTCATGAAGAATTATTGGCTAAAAATGGATTTTACGCAGAAATTTACAACAGCCAATTTGAGCATATTCCATTATTAAGCATAAACCAAAAATAATAATATATTTTATTTCTTCATCTTTTTTTCAATTACTATTTATTTCTTTTATTATCATGCAATTTATGTTTATAAGAAGAATTACCAGAGATTTTTATCATTATCCTTAAAATAATTCGTGCAATGGCACATCTCTATTTAGCTAATTAAAAAAAACTGCTAACAATCTATCCAGCATATTATAAATAAATAAATAAATAAATATGAAAAGAAAAAATTTTGAATTTATAAATTCTATTCTTAATTTGTATTTTAAAAATGAATCTAAAATATGATAAATAAATAAGAAATGACTTATTTCTGATCTAATTTAGATTACGATAGTGCAGATGATTAAATCTTGCGACTTTTTATCGTTTGTTCATCAATAACAATATAGTTATAAGATAATGAAATTTTTCGATACTGAATTATTTTAAATCCCATTAATATTATTGACAAAATCTTCTGTGGTGATTGAGGATGAATTCTAAGTAGAATTACTCCAAATGGTCTCTTCTTTTGATTAAATACTAAATAGCCAAAATCTTTATCTAATGTTATAATAATTCTTTTATATTTTCTACTAATTTTTATAATCTCTTTATCCTTAATTCCTCTAAATTTTTCGCTTATAGATATAACATCATATCCTGTATCTTTTAACGAAAAATAAACAGACTTAGGAATATTCTCATCTAAAAGAAATTTAAAATTCATCAAATTCAACATAATAATTAAGCTTCAATCTTGAAAATCCGTTCTTCACGAATACTTTTCGTAGCATAATGTAAAACGGCCAAAATATCTTCTTTTGTAATATCATATTCCTCTTGAATTTGATCATAAGACCAATCTTGCGCTAATAATTCTAAAATAAAATCCACTGGAAGACGAGTGCCTTTAATACATGGTTTTCCGACACAAATAGAAGGATCAATAATTATTCTTTTAGACATACAATTAACTAATTTAAACACGATAATATAAATTTCACGTTTATCCTTCAGTATATTTTGACAATAATAGCTGTTTTATCCATTTGTTTATTGGATTATCAAACAGGCTTCGGAATTGCACACCGATTATCAACTATACGAGATGCTGATTTAATTTTGGTTATGCGCGATGGAGATATTGTGGAACAAGGTACTCATGAAGAATTATTGGCTAAAAATGGATTTTACACAGAAATTTACAACAGCCAATTTGAGCATATTCCATTATTAAGCATAAACTAATCTATACCAAAAATAATAATATACTTTATTTCTTCACCTTTTTTTCAATTATTATTTATTTCTTTTATTATCATGCAATTTATGTTTATAAGAAGAATTATCAGAAATTTTTATTATTATCCTTAAATTATTTACTGCAATGGCACATCTCTATTTAGCTGATCAAAAAAAAACCCGCGAACAATCGATCCAGCAAATTACCCATAAAAAGAAATCCCCTAACAAACAATCTGTTAGAGACAAAAAAGCAGAACAAAGTTGGGGTGATACTATGGGAGGTATTTTGAAAATTATTAAATGGATTGATCGATATAAGATCTATCGTTTAGGAAAATTTCGTTCAATGTCAGCTTTAAATGCATGGGGACATCTACTGGGAAAACTTGTTTTTGGTAGTTCAACTAAAATCCAGAGAAGGGTTAAGGTAAGCTTAAGAGCCCTATACCCAAATGCAAGTCAAAAAGCAATTCACAAAATGTTCGATACTCATGTAAAATATATGGGTATGTTATTAATGGATATTATTTTTAGACTTCCTTTTCTTTGTGATTATCCTCCAGGAGAACAAGTAAAGGAATTAAATTATATCAATTTTGAAAGATTAGAAAAAGTTCTTGAGAAAGGAAAGGGTGCAATTGTTCTTATCTTACATCTTGGAGAACACTTTCATAATCCTCTTGGTGTATTTATTCACCCAAAAAAGTATAATATGTCTGTTGTCGCTAGTATTAAAAACCTACCGATGTATGAATTTAATAATCGACCTCATTTTGATAATCTATATATTTACGCTAGTACAAAATTTGCAAAAATTTCAAGGATACTTCAGAAAAACTTGACAAATAATCATACTTTAGTTATGTATCATGATTATTCATCAAAAACCCAGTTGAAAGTTCCGTTTATTGTAGGTAAATTGCCCTTTTTGATTAACACACCACAAAGTTATATTAGACTTCATAGACTTACTGGAGCAGAAATTCTTCCATTGATTACAGTTCCTGAAGGTGTGTTTGGTAAATCGAAACTTTTCTTTTTAGATAATACAAGTATAAAAAAAGTATCTGAAAAATATTGGAACGCTCCATCAGAAGAATTTCATGGCAGGATGTCTACAGAGATAAATCGAATCATGTATCCGTGGGTTCGAAAATATGCACCTTGGTGGGAAGAGCTCATGCGCTTAGCTGGAATGAGAAGTAAAGATGAATTGAAGTTACCTGCAAATACAACTTTAGAAGAATTCTTAACAATAATAAAAGGAAAAATGCAATCTGTTATCTCAGGTAGTTGGGAACCAGATAGACAAGATGGGAAGATCCTTCAAAAGATTGAAAATGCGTTTCAAAGTGCATTTGAGAAAATAGAATCACCAAAATCTATTTTACGACCACATAAATCGGTTATTCGCTTATCGCTTATGACTGGAATGGAAGAATTACAAAAAATGGCAAAAATAATTCAGCAAGAATGTCGAAAAAAAGGAGAATTAGAATTGGAATCTATTTTTGCCAAATTATCTGAAGAATTTAAAGCTTTAACCCCATAATGAATGAAAGTCATCATGTGTGGATAAATTTATATAATAATGCAAGCTCATTTTATTTTTTTTTTTGATTTATCTGATTTCTTAACTTTTTCTGCTTTTAAATGTAGGGCGTTAATTTGCTCATCAGATAGCACTAAAGGTGTTTCTAATTTTTCTGGATGTTCTATAAAATCTTTCAAAATATCTAATGTTCTTCCCCAATAAATACCGTCAGCAATTCGCTCATCCAAATTGAAATTCAAATCCATAACTCTATGCACTTGCACCTCACCCGTTTCTTGATTCACTACAGTATCTTTATGAATTTTTCCAATCACTGCAAAAATGGAAGTTGTACCCATCTCAAACAGGTGATGGAAAACTGCATGCATATTCAAGGATCCCAAATGAGCTAAATATACAGTAGAATACATTGGTAAATCTTTAGTTATTGAATGAACAGGATGATTCATTTTATCAAGTTTCCAAATTACTTTAATGAGCAATTTTATAAACCAACGGGGCATTGCTCCAAAGAATCTCACATCTTCTGCATTTGGATTATCACCCTCTCGAGCTTTATAAATTTCTTTAGTTAAGCGGTCGTGAACTGAAAATAAAGTGTCATTTGGTTTGAAATAAATGGTTGCATTAACTTCTTCACCGTCATCTGATTTTTCTCGTTTGACAACGAATGAGATTTTCATTTCATTTCGTTGCCATAATCTTCCACCAGAAACAAATCTATTAGCTCGTGGGCGTAAACATAATGTTTGTGCCATAGATGAAAGAACTACATCAAAAAGTGTAATATTATCTTCTCGTTTGGAGTTTATTTGCTCTAAATATGTTAAAGTATGTTCAAGATCAACTTTCATGGGAAATAATGCAAAAGAATCATTCCTCCGAGGCATAATATGAAAAGCGAGTTCTTGGTATTTACTGATCCCTTTAACTAAGGTGGCGTCTGGTCTTCGTGGCATGATACTATTTTGTGAATAAACTTTATGAAATTATTGTTTTCATTTATTTTTTCTTTTATTTTTTAAAGAATTTTGCCAATTTTGAATTCGATCAATTAAAGATTGAGGAGAAAATGGCTTGAATAACACACCTAAATCATATTCATCCATAGGAGGAAGTTCTTTTTCTGAATACCCAGTAATGAAAAGAACTGCTTGGTTTGGTGTTATTTCTTTTATTCTATGATAAACATCGACTCCATTCATACTTGGAAGATTAATATCCAAAATTATTAGAGAAAATTGGGATTTAAAAGTTCTATACATTTGCAGTCCTTTTAAACCATCATCTGATTCATAGAAGGCAGCTTTAGATTGCAGAAGAAACTTCTTTATTGTGTTCCGTATATCTTTTTCATCTTCTATTATTAGAATAGTTAATTTTGAAAAATCAGGGATTTTTTTAATTTGTTTATCAGAAACTTCACCTTCTGCTTCAATACTCGATACAATTGATCGTGAAATTAGAGGAAATGAAAGTTTGAAAGTAGTTCCCTTCGTTGGCTCACTTTTAAAGTTTATATTTCCTCCCATCGTCGAAACAAAATTATGAACAATGGTAAGCCCTAAACCTGTTCCCTTTTTTCCTTTTTTCTTTGTTGTAAAAAATGGATCATATATTTTATCTTGAATTTCTAAGGGAATTCCTTTTCCTGTATCGGATATTGAAATTTGAAAATCATACATTTTATCGAATTTTAACTTGAATTTATTTTGAAACTTAATTTTGTTGATCATTTCGGAAAGAATTTCGCCTGAAAGAAATTTTGGAATAGGTGCAGTTGAAATAGTAATAGAACCTTCACCAGAAATAGAGTCTCTCGCATTTATTAGTAGATTTATGAAAATTTGGCTAAAATATGTGGGATCTCCAACCAAGAATACATTTTCTGAATAAAAATTGAGAACTAGATTTATTCTCTTATCTATAAAGTTTGAAAATGAAATGTAAACTTCTTTTAAAATAGCGTGGATATCTACAATCTGAAATTCTACATCTTTCGAATGAGAAAAGCTTAAAATTTGTTTATTTATTAATTTGGAACGAGAAATTATCTCATTAATATGTGTTATATATTCTTTTGATTCTTTTAGAAGATTTTTTGGAAAACTTTGATTTTTCAATTCTCCACTCATATTTACTCTATCAGATTTTAAATTTTGATTTGTTTCTTTTTGTAAGTAATTTTCCATTTCATCCAAATCTAATTCAATTAAAGAAGTATATCCTTGAATTCCACCGAGTAAATTATTGAAATCATGTGCTATCCCTCCTGCCAAGGTTCCAAGAGAATTTAATTTTTGTTTTACACTAAGCCCTTCCATTAATTTCTGTTTTTCTTCTGCATTTTTCTTAATAATAGTAATTTTATTTTTTAAACTTTTCATTAGAATCCCAATAATTAAAGCAAGTAAAAGACCAACGACCATAATTTGAAAATTATAAAAATATGATATGTGTTGTAATAGTTCGTTATTAGGACGAAGTAAAATTTGAATTGGAATTGTGTATAAATTAAAATCCTTTTTAACAATAAAATCATCATTTTTTGTGAATTCTTCATTATAATGATATAATTCAGTTCCTTCACTTAAGATATACATGGAATAGTCTTGGATTCCAGGAATACTTTCATTACTCTCAATTAATTGATAAAAAAGTATTGTAAAATCAAACACACCATTAAAAAATCCAGTTATATTTTTATTATAAATAATAGGAAAATATGTTGTAAATCCAAATCCTCCTTGAAAAAATTGGATTAATCCGGATATACCCATATTCCCTGTAGATTCTGCATATGCAAATGCTTCATTATAATCTCCACTTACAAGATACCGAATATTTTTGTTCAAAGCTCCTTCATTAGGTTCAAATGGATAAATCCATCGAATTGTTCCATTCCAATCAATCCAATTAATCGCTAAAAAACCTGAATATAAATCATAGAATAATGGAATATACTTAAGGTATCGATCATAATCATAAAGAGAAGATTCATTCTCGATATTTAACCATATTTGAGTTAAAAGATTTAAAGATTGAATTCTTGCATCCATTTCAGAAAGAATACTATCAGAAAGATCATCAGAAATTTTTATTGATTGAGAAATTTGGTTTTGCTGTCGTTGTGTTATGTCATTAATCCAGAGTGTTGTGTCAAATATAATAATTAAAAGTACAACTATCGATATATTATGTTTTTCATAGAAATGCCTAAAATTTACCAAAATTTATTCCCCAATGGGTATGCATATAATGTAATATTTATTTGTGTTTTTTATAAATAATGTTAGAATAATTCTAATTTTAAAAATTACGCTATTAAGTTATTAATTCAATCCAATCATTAATTCTCTATGTTAGATTAAATTACAGATTTAAAAAATAATAGGAAAATTTTAAAATTTGATCAATTTTCAAAAATTATGTATTAATTACATACAATACCTAAACTAATTTACACTTATTCACCCATGAAAGAGGAAATAAAATTAAAGACCTAATCAAGAAAAAATAATCACCTAATAATACTCCAATATTATTCAAATTCTATTCCTAAAGTGGGAATAAGTTTTAACGAATTTTTTCATAAATATGATTATGCTCATTAATTTTTTACTACTCATCTTGACACTTTTTATTGAAATAATCCTAATTATATCAGTTCAAATACATTTTCGCAAAACAAGTTTTTTTCCGAGTCTGATTAAGACAACATTTTTTATTTTTTTCTTTCTTAATGATTTATTTTACTTAATTACATTCTTTATTTCCTCATCAAGAATTGAAATCGCACAGATATTAATGGAAACTCGTGTTTTTTGTTGGTTTATAAGCATGTCTCTATTCGTGTTTTTTATCGAAACACTTCAACAAGAAAAATTAACTGTAAATTTCTTTTTTATTTCAATTTATTCTGCTTTTTTATTAGGAAATTGCATCCATTCGCCTTGGATTATTGAATATTCGTTAAATTATGGTTGGACCTTAGTATTCAATCCTATTATGAGTATTTTTATTGGTATTTTTTTAAGTTCTATTATAGGAATATTAATTTACAGATATATTCAATCTTTTCCTAAAAAAACCTCTAACGAAGCAAAAAATTATCAAAAATACATCTTAATGGGGTTTATTAATGCATTTATAGGGGAAGGTCTGGTGAAAATTTTTCATGTTTTGTATCTACGCGAAGTTTTTTTAATTATTGGGTTCTCGATAACTACATTTTTATATTTGCGTTATCCAAAGACTATTTTTATAAATTCAATAAAAGTATTCCAGTTTCTTATTATAGATGCTGAAAGTGGAATGGTTTTATTTAAACTCGGCAAAGATGTTCAACTTTTAGAACCAAGTTTTCATGCTTCTACTATTATTCAACAACAGATTGCTTGCACTCAATCAAAAATTCAACAATTATGTTTTGGAGACAGGATATTTTTATTAGATTACAAAACAGTTCAAAATCGATCAATCTGTGCTATTTTATTAGTAAATAAAATGTTTTTCGGAATTGAAAAAATTATTAAATATATATTAAATCAGTTCATCAAAAGTTTTAACCAAGCATTAAATGAAAAAATGGACGATTTGAGAATTTATGCGACCTTTTCTTCAAATTTAGATTTTCTTTTCAATCTACTTCCATTTGAAAAAGCATTTTAATACAGAAATAAAAATCTAATTTTTTCTCCCTTGTAATCGAGGATCTAATGCATCCCTTAATCCATCACCTACTAACATAAAGGCTAACACAGTCAACAGAATTCCAAATCCTGGAGTAAATGCAGCCCAAGGTGCATCATAAATATGATTTCGAGCATAGTTAATATCTGTTCCCCACTCAACCACGGGATTTTTTGTATCAGAGAATCCAAGAAATGATAGACCCGCCAAGCTTAATATAATTCCTCCAATATCAAATGTGAATGCAACGATTATTGGCGCTAAACAATTTGGAAGAATATGCTTAAACATAATTTTTAATTTATTTGCTCCTGCAACTTTAGCAGCTTCGACATAGGTTTTATTCTTTTCTTGCAATGCAGTTCCTCGAATTAATCTAGTATATCCAGGAATTCCTAAAATACCATAAGTCAGAA
>NZ_JBPLBG010000069.1:0-83950 GCF_054039255.1 Candidatus Harpocratesius sp. | reverse complement strand
CCTCTCCTTCTCCCGGGCTTAAATGACCGACAAAAAACTTTTTGGGATAGGCGGCGGAAGTGGGAGGCTGAATTGGCAAAAAAGCGAAAAAACTTATAATTCTAAGATCTTAAAATACACTCAATTTAATGATGATTTTAAAAAATCAGGACCCATTCCTGAAGGAATGTTATCAAGAACTACAGTAAGAATTCCATGGCCTTCCATAGCATCAATTGCGTTTACAGTTAAGTTACTAAATACTTGCTCAATTTGATCAGTATCAATGTCTGCAAATGCAAGATTTTCGCTACAAACTAATTCAAATCGAATATTTGTTCCCCTCAAATTAAATTTAACCGTTTTTTCAATTAAATCTTCTAAATTTGCGGGTTTTTTAACAGGTAATTTTCCTTTAGTTAAATCTAAAAGTTGTCGGGTTAAATTCCTAGTTTTTAGGGAAGCTCTCATTATTTCTTTCAATATTTCTTTGTTTTCATCAGAAATATCTCCGTAGTCAATAAGGTAACTGACATTTGCTAAGATTGGTGTAAGATAATTATTTAAATCGTGCGCAATCCCGCCTGTAAGTAATCCAATAGAGTTCATTCTCTCTGCTTTTATCATTTCCATTTCTATTTCTTTCTCTGTGGAAATATCATGAAAAATGTAAATCCACCCCTCTGGATGTTCAGGACTTTCTGATGATTCGCTAATTGCACCCACCCAAAGTGAAATCAAAACTTTTGTAGATTTAAATGTTTGAAGATAGCATTGTTGAGGAAATTTACGAAATAAAGAATTTTTTTTTTGAAGATCTTGTAATGAAAGAATCTTATCTGAATCTCGTAAATCAAACACTCTTAATACATTTTCTATAGGGATTTTTTCTATTTTGCGTTTTGAAGTTTCAAGAATTTGAAAAGAAGTAGGATTAATCATTTGTATTGTTCCAGAGACATCTGTTGTGATAATTCCTTCATGTGAATTGTCTACAACTTTTTTAAACTGTTCTTTTTCATATAGAAAATCTTTAGTTCGTTTTTTTACCAGTTTATTTAGAGAAAAGCTAGCAATCCCAAAAATTATCACAATTCCTCCCAGAGAGATAAGCAGAATTTCAACCCATAATGGAAATGAAGGAGATATTTCCGGAGCTAAATAACGTGAGATTATTTGATAATAATTAGAATTTTTATCGCTTTTGAGAGCATTTAAATGATAATCAATTGCAGTAATCAATTCTAAGTTATACGAATGAGATTTTGGAAATGCAAAAAATAATTCTGTTGGTTGAAATACAATATTTGTGCGGATTACTGAATAATCCGATTCAACTAAAATTGCAAAAGTCTCATCAAGAAGACCAACATCAAGAGTCCCCTTATCAAGTGCTTCTAATATGGCAGGATATGAAGTAAAATTTACGATTTCGCAGTGAACATCAAATGATTCAAGCAGAAATTTCAACCCGCTTTCTCCTTCATAATAAATATCTCCAGGTAAAATACCTATTGTTAGATTTTCCAGTTCATAAATATTAGCTATACTTAAACCTTGTTTAGTGTATAAAATACCCCAATCTATATATACAGATTCATTGTTATAATCATATTTCTCAGCCCGAGCATCAGAATAAGCAATAATTGACATTATATCAAGATTACCAGCATCTAAACGTGAAATTAAGTTTTCCCATGAATCAAAAATCAAATTTATATTCCAATCTTCTTTTTGAGCAATATATGAAATTAGATCAACATAAATACCATTATAAGTTCCATCTTGGTTTTGATAAGCAAAAGGATAATTATCATATATACCAACAGAAATTTGACTGGGGATTTCTGTCGTTGCTGTTGAATAAATAGGAATTATCATTACCCAACATATATATATCAAAAAAATTACCCTTTTTTTCACAATTATTTATTATCTTATGTGTGCTTAATTATCTTTGCAAAGAAAAATTACATGAAAAAGTTGAATAATAATAACAATAATAATAAAAAAATAAATCTTTTATCAATAAAGGCAAAGAGAACTTGAGAAAAGAAGGGTAATTCATATTTAACCAGATTAAAACTAATTTACACTCATAGAATTAATGGAAATGAAATTGACTATAAAAATTCTTAAAAATAATGCGCAGATGATTTTGAAGTAATTCGATTAATTTTAGAAAAAGAGAAGGAAAAGTGACAGTTGATATACAAAGGTGTATGTAATTCTTGATATGGTGCGATTATAACTTTAAAAAAGAAAATGAATTCTGGTGCGAATAAGTTTCTGTTTTTTTATCGTAATAAATAAGAGAGTTATGGTGTAAAATAGATATTCTTTTATTATTTTAATTTTTGTTTCAGATATGCATATAATTGTCTCTATTATATTATTTGTTATCGCAATTTTACTAATTTCTTGGGGAGCCGATAAAGTTATAGACATTATCAAGGATGCAGCAGATTTTTTCAAATTAAGTGCAGTAGCGCTTGCATTTTTTGTAATGGGTGTAGATCTGGAAGAATCTATTGCATCTTGGAGTGCTGCTGCCGCAAATCTCTCCGAAATTGCAGTCGGAAATATTATAGGAAATAGCATCATTTCAATTACGTTTTGTTTTTCTCTTCCTGCGTTATTTTTCCCCATAATTTTCAAAAAGATTTCGGCGAAATATTTTTATTTTCTGCTTGGATTGGGGATTATAAACATTATTGTATTGATTTTCCCTTCACAATTATTAATATGGGGGATTTTAGCGCTTGTCCTTTATTGCTGGTATGTTCTTTGGAATTTACAAATTCTTAGGAATAACAAGGTAGAAAATGTGTCAAAAATTAAAGAAAGACGTGAAATTCGAATAATAAAGAATAATATGGAAAAAACGAGACAATCAAATTATGTTATGAATGAAGAAAATGAAAACGAAATAGAAGAGGAAAAGAAAGAAGAAATCCATTGGTACGAATTAATTATTGCAATTATTGGTATTGTAGCACTTATTGGAGGATCTAAATTACTAATCATTAGTGTTGAAGATTTAATTAATCAAACAGGTATATCTGAAGCATTTTTTGGAGTTGGAATCGTTGCAGCAGCTACAAATATTGAAGAATATTTTCTTTTATTCAAGAGTATAAAGAAAAAGAGAGTCGAAATTGGAATAGCAGCTTTGATGGGAAAAATTATGTGGAATCTTGGTTTTAATCTAAGTATAACCTTATTTATATTAGCTGGAATCTCTTATTCTTCAGTTGTTAATATATTTTCGTTAAAAATTCTGTTAAACACATTATTTTTGGGTATTATATTATTACCTGGGCTGGCTTTAATTGGTATAAAACAGAAAAAAATGGGTCGTATTGAAGCAATCTTATTACTTAGCGGATTTTTACTATACTTAGTAATTCTTTTTTGGAATTAAATATATCAACGCTAAATTATACTTATTCACTGTATTTTTTTTAATTATTCATGTTCAGAGTATTTTTAAATTCCTATGATAATCACTCCTTTCATTTTTTTAGGTGCGAATAAGTTTAAAATTTTAATAAATCCTTCATTAGTTAATTTTTGTGACATTACATTATTTTCGAGTAATTTTTTCTTTAATTTTTACAAATCGATTCTTTGTGAGAACATTACTTTGGCAAAATTCTTTTTTCAAATCGGTTTCAAATTTCATCCATTTTTACCATAAATCTATGTAGAATTGAAAAAATATGTATAATTTATTCACTTTTAAAAGATTTCCAATATGGATCAAGAACTTTTCGTAATTTTGGAACCATATCTTCATAATTGTAATTTTGTACATCCTTATCTTCTTCAATTATGCTCGATTCACTAAAAGGAGGAGAATATAGCCCCAATCGTGCAATTGTATTTGCAATTGAATGACTTAAGGCAGTAACATTGTATCCACCTTCTAAAGTGCAGAGAATTTTATCATGATTCAGTTCTTTCAAGGCAGAATTCATCTCATCCATCATATACGTAAATGTTTGTTCCATATATCCCAAGTTTGTTAATGGATCATCATGATGCGCATCATATCCTGCAGATATTAATAAGAACTCAGGTTGAAATTCACGAATAGCGGGAAGAACTATTGTTTTGAACATAAATTTGATGCTTTCATGACCTGAATTTGGAGCTAAGGTCAAATTTAGTATTTTTCCTTGATGCTTTCCAGTTCCAATTTCATCAAGATAGCAAGTACCTGGATAAAGAGTATTTGGATGTTGGTGAAGTGAAATCATTAAAAGATCTGCAGGAATATGCCCTTGATTGATTAGATCTTCAGTTCCATTACCAGCATGAGCATCAAAATCAACAATTACTATCTTCTTTAAATTGTATTTATGATACAAGTAATTTACAGCTAAAGCAATATTATTAAAAATACAGAATCCTCGCGCATTGGCATAATCAGAGTGATGTCCAGGAGGTCGACATAGATTAAAGGCGCGGTCTACTTTATTTGCCATGATTGCATCAATTGCTGTAAACATTCCTCCAGCTGCATAAAGTGCAGCTTCATAACTTTGAGGAGATGCAACAGTTTCACCATATCGTTTACTAAAAGAATCAAGATAAAGTTGATATGGAACAGTTTTTGCTTCTTCACAGCGAATTCTAGCTGTTTGAATTAAATCTGGAGAATGACACCATTTTATTTCTTCAACTGTGGCTTTCCTTGGATTCAAGGGTATAATCCATGGATATCGACCATCTCCATAAAAATTAAGTGAAGTTAATGTATCAATTGTTCCTCTTAATCGTTCAGAATTTTCAGGATGATTCCCTGTATCATGCTGAAGAAATATTTCTTTATACACAATTCCAACTTGTTTCACTTACTCACCAATTATATTTGGACGAATAATTATAATAAAATTGATCTTGATTTCGCTTGAAAATTATCATTTTTATGATACATATTATAAAGGATCAAAACCCAAATAAGGATCAAATACAAAATTAATTTAGTAAAAAAAATTACCGAGTGGAAAGTTCGACTATGACTACCCAAATATATAAACTTAAAATCATCATAATCGGCGAATATGCAGCAGGAAAAACCTCCTTAATAAAAAATTTTGTTGAGGGGGCATATACGAAAGATTATCGTCCCACAATCGGATCGAACTTATTTATTAAAAAACTCGCATTTAAGGACAAGATAGATAATGAATATTTTTTCACTATTACAGTGTGGGATATTGCAGGACAAGAGAAATGGACAAGTCTTCGGCAAACTTATTATCGTGGAGCACAAGGTGTTTTTGTAGTAGGAGATTTAACTCGGAAAAACTCATTTGAGCAAATTGAAAATTTTTGGATCAAGGATTTTAAAGAGTTTGGCGGTACTGGTGCAGAAAATGCTCCAATCATATTATTGGCAAATAAAAATGACCTTACTCCTGAAATAAAAGAAGAACAGATTCGGGGAATTGCTGAACGCAACAGTATATTTAAAGTAATATATACTTCAGCAAAAACTGGTTATCATGTAAATGAAGCGTTTATTGCAATGATAAAAAGTTGTTCTGGTCTTGAAGATATAACTCCTATCTCTATTTAATTGAATTTTCATTTACAATACAGTAATTAAGTGAAATGAAATTTTTCTTCTTTCGATTATAATACATTCTTAGCATTATTTATCTGATTATTAGTGTATTTTTGATATATAAAGTAAGTAAATTAGATATTCACAACTTCATCCCACCGCAACAAGAGTTCTTTTGCATGGTGTGGATTAGTGCGAATAAGTTTTTTCGAGCGTTTTGGTGCTGAAATAATTAAAATTACAGTAATTGCAACAGTAGAAAGATTATTTCTATTTGGATTTAACTGCATAATTATATTTATTGCAGTATTATAAATTTGAAATTTATAGTACGTTAAAATAGGAAAAACATATTCGCACTTATTCGCTCACTATTTAAAGAATGAATCTAAATTTGAAGGTGTTTTTTTTTTTTTTTTATTCTAAATTTAGGTAAATGTTTTGAATTTTTTTCTTTATGTAATTGATTATATATGCTTGTCGCCAACGAATGCCCAATCAAAGGAATTTTTTCTAAATCCTCAACTGTAGCACGTTTCAATTCATCGATATTGTGATATCCTGCATGAAAAAGCTTACGCGCACGAACTCGTCCAACACCTTGAAGATTTACAAAAGGTAAAATACTAGAACGAATACCATATTTAACTCGTTGACTTAAATTCTGCAATTCAGATTCTAAATTATGAATTGGAGGACCTTCTTCACGATCTAAATGCACAATTCGCAAAAATCCCCTTAGCAACCATAATGTTAATTCCACAAGACGGTGAACATCTCCGACCCCTAAATTATAACGCTCGCCGATTTCTTTTATCGAAATTTCATCAATCCAATCTAAGAGTACCATAGTCATTTTGATTTGTTTTGCAAAATCTTGGAATAAAGGATCTCCTGGCTCCCAAACTTGTTCCATAATAAAATTATCCTCATGATTTTGAATAAAAAATAGAATCAAATTATATTCATTTTTACGTAAATAGTATTTTGGAAAAGCATCTAGTTTTGTCAATAAATGAATCCAACTCACAGGTTGTAGTATGATTTCTTGATTCTGATAAAGTACTTTGGCATAATACAGATCTTCACGCAAAGTAATCGCATCTTTAGGTGATAAATAACTTTGACTAACAATTTTTCCAAAATTTGTTGGTAATAAGCGGTTATTGGTTTGAGATTCATCGATTTCAACAGATAATAAACTTAAGAGATCTTTTTCGAGAAAATATTCGAGTATGTTTGATACATCTGCCCTTAAGCGAGAATCTGAATAATTTGATTGTTTAAGCATTTTTGACTTAAATGGAATTAAATGTGAATCAATTTCAACATTTACATTGGTAGATTTCGAATTTTGAGAATCGATATTATTGTTTAAATTTGAAGATAAGACAGATAATGAATTTGGTTGATTTGCTGAAATTTCTTTTTTTTTTAAGTTAGAATTTGTTGGTTGAGTTGATCGGTTAGATTTGGCAAGTTGGGTAGATCGGTTAGATTTGGCAAGTTGGGTAGATCGTGAGGTATTTTTTAACATTTCATCAGCTGTAATAAAATCATTTGAATAAAACTCTGATGAATTAAAAATGTGCAGTGGATCTTCCCCCCTACCACCAGAACGATGCTTTTGAGGACGACTCATCACCTTTTTTGAAATTGTAGGAAAATTACTTTTAGAATTTAACTTTAATTCAGAATTTGATTGAATTATTGAAGTTTTAGAAATAAATTGTTGATAATAATAAAAAGTTCGCTCCATAAAGTGGAATAATTGTGCTTGAGTCGATACAGTATTTGCAGCAAAAAGGCTCAATAAATGAGATGCTAACTGTGTTTCATCTGATAATTTGCTTATAATTTGCTCTGGTGTTCCATGAATATAGGATTCAGCATCTTTCAACAACTTTTCTGGAGAACTTCCTAAAATAACGACTTCTCCATAAGGATCATACCGAGGACGCCCAGCCCGTCCTGCCATTTGTTTGTATTCAAGAATGGGAATTAAAACACTACCTTTATCACCCTCATATCGATATAAACTTTTAATGATTACTCTACGTGCTGGTGTATTAACGCCAGCAGCCAAAGTTGGGGTGCAACAAATAACTTTAATAATATGAGAATTGAAATTTCTGACAATAAAATCTAATTGATCAGAAGCCATACCAGCATGATGAAAAGCAACTCCTCCTTTTAGACATTGATATAATTTTTTACTGAATTGGCTTTCATCCATGTATTTCTCTTTAAATTCGCTCTGAATTTTTAAAAACTGATTCTTTTCTTTATTTGAAAATAAAATACGTATTTTTGGCGAAAGTTCTTCAGCTTCTTGTATTGCACGTTTGCGTGAATTAGTAAAAATTAACACTTGACCACCTTCTTTTAACATATCAATTGTCAAAGAAGCAGAAGCTGAATGCCCTGGAATATAATTAACTCTGCGGGATGTTCCATCATTAAATTCAATTGCATCTCCATAATAATATCCTTCTTTCAAGCGAACTGGTCTCCACGTACTTTCAATAAGATCTGCATGCAACCATTCTGCTAATTGTCTTGCATTTTGAATTGTTGCAGAAAGACCAATAATTTGTATTGATGATGGATGAGAAAGTAAACGTGTAATTAAAAATTCTAAAGTAACACCCCTATGAGAATCATGCAATAGGTGAATTTCATCAACTATGACCATACTAATATCATTTAACAGCTTTGGATTCATACGGAATATTGAATCAGCTTTTTCATTTGTGAGAAAGATTAGGTGATTTTGAAAAATTCTAAAATCTGGTTGATCAACATCACTACGAGATATACCTACATGAAAACCAATTTTTTTCCAGTTTTCAGAAAACTCATTGTATTTTTCTGTAGCAAGTGCTTTTAATGGGCATAAATATAGAATTTTTCCCCATTTCCCCATTTGCTTTGGAAATTTTTCTCGATTAATTATCAAGTGATTTAGTGCAATAATTTCAGCAATTAACGTTTTTCCTGAAGCAGTGGGGATACTTATGAGTAAATTGTGCCCATTTAACCCTGGTTTCAAAGCAGTTAGTTGAGGAGGATATAAATTTGGAATACCCCGTCTATATAGTTCTTTTTCCAAAATTCTTGGTAAGGATAAGGACTTCCAATTTGGAATAGAAGAAGTAGATGAGTAATTACCAAAATCGGTCAAATTTATCTATACTCCCTATGTTTTAGGTTTGGGTTTCTTTGGTGGAGTTGTCATTCTCCAAGTATCTGGATGAGGATGATATAACTCTGAATCCTTTACCCATTGCTCTAGTGCTGTGCGTACAAATTCTTCTGTAATTCCTTTTTCATTTGCAATTGGTTCAAAAATATCTTCAAATGTTAATTCAGCTTTAGGATTGGCGAGTTGTAATTCTTTAATTTTATTTAAAATCAAATTTAATCGCTGGCGTTTACTGCTTGAAGTCCCTGTATACATTACATCCACATCATATTGATCTGTTTCCTCATCATAACCAATATCACGAAGGGATCGTTTAAGCAGTTCTATTGCAGCTTCTGCATCTTCTTTTTTTACAAAATCTCGTAATGCCATTTTAGCGTAAGCCTCGCTCATTCGAACCATTCCATCTAATGTTCGTGCTACTATAGGTACAGCTGTTGAGCCTTCTGGAGTAGAACTCCGCATTTTAATATAAAATTCACGGATTAATTCAGCTGCTTCACGAGTAAGTTTAGGATGAGAATTCACTTTAGCATACTGAACGTATTTCTTTAATAATTCCATTGGAATGAAATCTTCATTTCGGGGTAATTTTTTATCATCAACATCTTGTTCTGCATAAAATGTCTCATCAAAACCCATCATATGATTTTTTAGAATATAATCTGCAATTCTATCATCCATTCCTTTTTCTGGAATATCTCGAACAATAAAGATCAAATCAAATCGAGAGAGAATTGGGGGGCTAAGATTAATATTATTTGCAGGTGTTTCATATTCGTTCCATCTACCATGTTTAGGATTAGCTGCAGCTATAATGGCAGTTTTAGATTGGAGGGTTGCAACAATACCTGCTTTTGCGATTGAAATAGTATTGTGAAGAATAAGCCCATGGCTAATAAAATTCTCTGTAGGTTCAATAGTTACATCATAAACCCACTCAGAATATATAGAATCACTATTTGGAATTCTTTTTATAGATTCGATTTTTATCCAGTGAAATTGCTGAAGATTTTGTGGTATATCATCATGCTCTTGAAAATTGTCTTTAGATTTTTCAAGAATTTCCAAATATTCTTCAGAAACTAATTCTGGTCCAATGATAATTGATAAAAAGCGCTCTAAAGAATCATTCATAATAAGAATTTCATAAGACCTTTTTGATTTTTTTGAAATCTGAAGATTTTTATTATTTTTTTCATTTGTTTCATTTTTTTCATTTTCTTCATTTTCTTCATTTTCTTCTTTTATGCATGAATGTATTCCGAGTGTAAGAAGTAAATCTTGAAAATCTTCGGCCAATTCTCGTGAAGAAGTACATAATGTAATAGTATCATATTTAATTTTTCCAATTACTTTGAAAACTGCATTCAAAAAGGAAATTCTAATATGGTCAGGAGAATTAAAAACGGATGGGGAAATTCGTTTATGAATTCCACTCTTTAAGATTTCTGGAAAATTGGATTGCAGAAATTGAAATATAGATCTTGAGACAATCCTATATGTTTTTTCTTTTCTAATAAGAATATCAATTTTATTTTTAAAGATTTTTCTAATCAATTCTTGCATTTCAGAGAATATTGTTGGAATTCTATTGAAAAGAATGATTTTATTCGATCCTTCTTGAAGTTTAGCGTCTTGAGAAAGCAGAATACCTAAGAAAAAGCCTAGATCTTGTGATAAATGTGAAGGGAGATAAAGAGAATTATCATTTAAATTAATTTTTGTCTTCAACGGCATTAATTTATTATTATCTACTCGAATGATGTTAATACTTGGAACATCCATTCCTGGTAGAATATTTTCAGCAGAACGGGTGCAAATTTTATTGTTTTCTAAAATAAAAACAGGATGTTCTGGAGTAACTAAGATTTTTCTGCCATTAGAATAAGTTATTTCAATAAAATAATCTGGCGCTTTATGTCGACTAACACGATCGATAGGAATCGATAATATCTCATTAAAATTGGTGGATATTACTTCATAGTTTAGATCTTTAATAGGAAGAATTTCACAATCAACACCATCTATTATTTTTTGTGGAGATTTAGCAAATAGATTATTCACAAATTTCCCAATCGGAATGCGGGAATTATCGCTTAAGGTAAACTCAAAACTAGGATGATATGATTGCTGTTCCATCGCTTCATGTATAGCCGATCTATCTTGCTTTCTCATTTTATCGAATTCATCAATACATGCGACTCCACCAGATGCTAATACTAAAGCACCAGCTTCTAACTGCAATCCGGCATTATCGCTCTCCTTGATTACTGCAGCAGTTAATCCAGCTGCGGAAGCACCTTTACCTGAAGTATAAACTGACCGAGGCGAAATTTGAGCACAATTCTGCAAAATTTGAGATTTTCCAGTTCCAGGATCACCCATAAAAAGAACATGAATATCTCCCCGTAATTTACTCCCATCTTTTTTGACTTTCCTATTTCCTCCAAAAAGACTAAGAGCGGCAGCCATTTTCAGATGTTCATGTCCTAAAATTGCCCGAGCGATGGAATTTGCGATTTTTTTCTGAATTTCAGGCTCTTGGGATAAAGCATGAATTTCATCAATATCTTCTTGAGTTAGATCTAATTCTTCATCTTCTTGGCGTATTCCTTCTACATTATTCACAAATAATTGTGATTGAAACAAAGTTGAAAGTCTACCTCGTCGATCTTCACGTGGTACAGATTTTAAAATCCCCATCATTTTAACACGTTCGCCAGGCCGGACTGAATCCACTAAATCATTAAGAAGGATGGTCTGTAAAGTTTGAGGAATATCTCCTGAACGTAAATCTTCAGGAGCCTCTTGAATAGTGACATACTGATGGTCAATAAATTCTGATTGGGCTGTAATCACTTTAAAATCCTTTTTATTATTACAAGTGGGATTCATACATTCTCGAGGTGGAGTTAATTTGGTCGTTAATTGATCGATTAACATCTGATTTCCACAAATAGGACATTCAAACATCGCTTGAATCACTTGAGGGCGTATAATCGATGAGCGAATCACAATTCCTTTAACATAAATTAATGTGTCAACATGTTCAGAACGTATATTTCGAAGAGAAACCTCGTTTGAATTATTTTGAGTAGAAATTCGAATATAGTATGGTTCATCAGGATTGAAAAAACCACCAGCATCAATACGGATAATATTCTTAAACGCTTCTGAGGCTTCTTCTAGTGCTTCTTCTGGATGTTTTTTTAGATAGTGAGCTAATTGAGGGTTAAAAGTTAAAATATCTTCGAAAAGAACGGTAATATAATTTTCTGACTTAGCATAAGCATCACTTATGATCTGGCGATATTTGAATTCGTTAGGAATCTCCTCAAAATTACGAAAGAAATCTTCAAATTCACCCGAAGGATTTGTTGGTGGTGCGTCAGTTTCTATGACCATTTATTAGCCCCTTGATAATATTTCTTTATGTACGTGAATGATCTACAATTTTTGTCGATTAAAAATAAAATTTCTTATTAATACATAGTGTTACTGTCGATAGTTGAGTACATTGGAGAAAATTCCTTTTTAAAATCTCTATCGGTGCAGAATTAATACAATATTTTGAATTTTTTGAACCAAAGTATTTTTCAACCACATCACATGAATTTACTTACGCATCGTTAACAAAAAAAACGTTTTGATGCGACTCGGTCATATCTTGATATTGCATCAAGTCTTCATATATCATTTTAATAGAGTTTCAATAGTAAAAAAAAATGACCGCATCATGAAAATCGAGGCCTTAAATGATGGCAGAAAAAGAAGAACAAACTAACACTGAATTTCCTTCGGAAGCTGAAGAATCAATCCAATCAAATCCAGTATCCGAAACAAATGAAATCAAACCATCAAATACGGTTGATAATTCATCTACCGCAAATGATGCACCCGCTAATAAAGTAGAATCGACCACTAAACCAGAACTTACTCCATTCGAAAAAGCTCTGAAAAAATTGTATGGGAAAAGTTTTAGAGAGAAAAATGAAGCAATAAAACAACTTGGAAGAATTAAAGATCAAAAAGCAAAAAATAAGCTTATTGAGATTGTCAATAGCGAAAGGTGGAATGATCGATTGCGAGTGGCTGCATTAGATGCATTAAGTAGAGGAAAACGTGATATCAAATTCCGTCGATTTTTACAAGATTTAGCCTCGAATATGAAAAATCCTCAAGAAATTCGGAGAAGTGCTTTTACTCATTTATCACGATTTAGGGATTCAAAATTAATTCCAACATTCTCTGCAGCTTTGAAAGAGAAATATCGATTTATTCGGTTCTGGGCAGTTCGTGGACTTATCAAAATTGATGACCCAAAAGCAACTAGTGCATTAATACAAGCTTTAGGAGATGAAGATGAAGAAATCCGCAAAGAAGTTATGGCACATTTAGAATCAGGCAATCAAGTTTCATTTCCTACTTTAGTAAAGGCGTTTGAAAACCCTGAATCAAGTAAATTTTTACGATATGGCGCATTGGGAATTATCGGCCGAACTAATCATACTGAACGAATTCAAATTTTAATTAAAGCTCTAAAAGATGAAGATCCTCGCATCGTAACTATTGCTCTTCGCGGGTTAGGTAAAGCAAAGAGTATAAAGGCCATATCCCCATTAATTGACTTATATACTGTTAATAATCGAAAAAGACGCTTGATTGAAGATGCATTATACAGAATTGGTCAAGAACATCAGCAAGAGACCATTAAACGTTTAGTTCTGCTTCTAAATCAAGATAATGAAGATTTAGTCAAATTAGCAAAGAATCTCTTAGTTAAATATAATAACGCATATATGATACTCGGAGATTTGAAAGAATCTGATAAGATTGAGCCATCATTAAAAGAGAAAATTGCAGAATTAATGGAAAATATGTAATTTCATTTCATTTCTGTTAATTATTTTTATATTATTCTTATTTTTAAAGGATTCTTCTTCTTTTTTTCAAATGATATAGTGAAATATCCAACCGTTTCTGATTTTCTTTTTAAATCAAAAAATTAAATAATTTTGAATTACTTCTAGATCATGATTTATTCGTGCCGAAAAAAAAACTGGGCCATCGAATCTCACATCTAAGTACTGATGAAGAAAAAGATTCTAGTATTTTATTAGAATCAGATTTAAATGAAGTAATAGAACGTGATGAGGGTAATAGTGAAGCTATTCAGCCAGATGAAGAAAAAATCATCCAAAACCTTGTTATTGAACCATCTGGTTATCCTATTAAACCTTTTGATGCACCTGATAATATAAATATCACGATTAACCGTGATCCAAAATTATTTCAAGCTTATGCTACAGAACAATGGTTAGGACTTTCAGTTCAAGTGAATGATTATATTTTTGATCAACTCCTTATTCCAGATTTTGCCTTTAAAATTATTAGTGTTGAACCAAACGGAGCAACACGCATTGGAACAGAGACAAATATTCTTTTACATCAAGAAACTCAACCTCGACCAAATTTTCAAAAAATATCATTTGAAGAAATCATAGGAAATGACAGGGCAAAAGAAAAAGCAGACATCATAATTGCTTATTTAAAAAATCCTGATAAATTCGGAGAATGGGCACCACGCAACATTCTTTTTCATGGACCACCAGGAACAGGAAAAACCTTAATGGCAAGAGCTATTGCTTCACAATCTGATTGTCCTTTTTTTGCTAAGAAGGGAACTACTTTAATTGGATTACATGTTGGAGACGGTGCTGCAAAAATCCATAGTTTGTTCAGAAAAGCGCGTGAAAATTCACCATCAATTGTGTTTATTGATGAATTAGATTCGATTGGTTTAAATCGCTCATATCAAAGTGTTAGAGGAGACGTAGTAGAAGTTGCAACGGCTCTACTTGCTGAATTAGATGGTTTGGAAACCAATCAAGGAGTTATAACCATTGCAGCGACAAATAACTTAGATTTGCTGGATATTGGATTGAGGAATCGATTTGAAGAAGAAATAGAATTTCCCTTACCGAATGAAACAGAACGAAAGGTTATGCTTGAGTTATTTGCAGAAAAATCACCAATAATTATTAAAGCTGATTTTGAAAAAATCGCAAGCTTAACTACAGGGTGGAGTGGGCGTGAACTTCATGAAAAATTGATAAAAATCGCAATCCATACTGCAATTAGGAATAAATTATCCGAGATTGATATAAATCTCCTTAATGATTTAATTAAGAAAGCCAAACCTGATGACTCGAAAAAAAATATTCCTAAAGAATTGTTTTCTTAAATACCCTTTTTTACTTTTTATTCTCTTATGTAGATTTATCTATCTACTTATAATGCAGATTAGCGTAAGAGATAGTTTAAAATGGATATTGGAACGAATCTATACTAATTTAAACTTATTCTCACTCTATATTTACTAGAGAATAGGCAAAATGAATATGAAAGAAAAAAAATATTATTAAAATGATTAAACAATAGATAAAAAAGATCTAAAATAATTAATCTGATGAAATTACTTCAATTAATTCTTGCTCGTTATCCATTTTTATATTTTGATTAAGATTTGAGCCATTTTTTAAGTTATTTGAATATTTCATAATACTATGGAGCATTATATATCCTAAAGCAGCAATTATTGACAGCAAAAAGGCTAAACCCCAAATAATCAAGGGATTATGTTGATCCATAACTATCCCCGCACCTAAAACCCCAAAGATTGTTGGAATCAAGCCAGTCCATTGCAATATTGCCATATATCGGCCCCTTTTATCTTCTGGTGCAAAATTAGCTGCAATTGTTTGAGCAAACGGAGTAACTATCATTTCTCCGATAGTAATAATCACCATTGCAATAAAAAACAAAGGAACACTTGAAAATAATCCATACATTCCAAATCCAACAGCATATAGAAGATTTCCTACTGCCATTACGATAAATGGTGAAAATTTCTTTATTCTTCGGGTTATTCCATATTGGAACAATACAACCATAATTGCGTTCATGCTGAGTAACCATCCATACATGTAATTTGGAAAATGATATGAATCGCGTAAAAATACAGGTAATGTTGTATTCATTTGTTGATATACAAGTAGCATGATTGCTGAAACCACCACGAATAAAAGAAATTTCCAATCTTGTAAAATCTCTTTATAGCCTCCCAAATGGCTTTTTGATTTTTCTTTTTTTGTTTCTAGATTATTTTTTTCCTGTTTCGTCTCAGGAACTGCAAAGAAAAACAAAATACCAGTAATAATACTTGCAACTGCATCTAAAATGAAAAGATATGAAAATGAAAAGGAAGACAAAAATCCACCTAAAGCAGGACCAATTGTAGCAGCAAGATTCATAGAAATACGCATTATTCCGAAACCTTCCGTCCTTTTTTTTGAAGGAAGGACATCAATAACCATTGCTGAATGAGCTGGTCCTGCAATTGAACCCATTAAACCCATTGCCAAAACAACACAATAGAAAGTGTTTATACTCTTTACAAAAAGAATCACGATTGAAAAGGATGCACTTATAATTAAACCGAATAATATTAGAAATTTACGCCCAAATTTATCAGTTAAAACACCTCCAATCAAACCTCCAAAGAGATTTCCAATTCCAACTATAGTCCAAATTATACCTACTTGTGTTAATCCAACATTGAAAGCAGAAGTAACATATAAGGCAATAAACGGCATCAAAATATATGTTCCCAGCATATCGATGAATGAGATGAATGTTACCATCCAAAAAATTTTCGGAAATTCATCATACGTTCTTTTTAATTTCTGCATCATTGTAATGACCATTTTTTTAACTTTATTATTGTATCATCAACATTACACATTTAATATGTATATTGTGTGTAATATTATTACTCTAAAATTATTGTTGTTATTTAAAGAATAATTAGACCAATTTTTCTATACTATTTTCTTGAAATTACAAATTTATTTAGATGAAAAAAATTGATATAAAATCAGTGTGTAATTACGGTGTTTAATTATCTTAATATCTATTCAACTACTTTCAAATCAGATATCTATTATTTTTTTTTATATATTTCGCTTATTTGAGCATTTTCTTAAAAAAAAAGAATAAAAAAAATGTAAATCACAAAATATCTTATTTGATTACTTTACAGTAAAATTTAAGAAGAATAATTTGATGGTTAAAAATTTTAAAAAAGAATAATTGATTGTAAAAGAAATTTAAAGATAAAGAAAAAAAAAGTGAATTCAAATTCAAATTTTAAAATTCAAAAAAAAAGATTACAATTATAATTCGATTTTTTCTCCGCATTCTTCACAGAATGAATATCCTTCTCTCTGTAAAAGTTCAGCCATCACTGAACTAATGGAACGACCACAATTTGGACAGAAACGATTCATAATATTTGTATTATCTGAAGATTTTGGAGATTTCTCAAGAATTCCAATTTCATTTTCATTTTTAAGATCCTGTTTATAATATAATGAATACTGCGAATTTTTAGATATAGATTCATTTTTATTCTGATATACTTGCTTCACTGAACTAGTCCTATGAATTACTTTTATAATAACAAATAAAATTATCAATCCTAACAGCACTCTAAAAGTATGTAACATTGTTGTAAAAAGAAAAAAATGAGTACTTTCATAATGACATTCATCATCTTCACATTCATGTCCATTCTGCCAATTATCCAAATCACCAGTATCATCAATAGATTCTGTTGTTGTCCATTCAGTAGTAATAAAGGTACTATTTTCTTCAGGAATATTAAGATGTAAATCTCCTTTATAAAATAAATTTAGAACACCATAGAATTCTACTTCATGAGAAATTTCAATCGATGAAATATTTAACGGCTCGCTTATATCAACTTTTTCAAAAAAGAAAATGCTCAGATTTTCCAAATAATTTTCATTTGTTAAGCCCATCTTTTGACTCATTTCAATTTGGATATTTATAAATTGATTTGTTGAAGAGTATCCTCTAATATTCCAAATGCCTGAGTACAATGCATTGTTTGCATCATTATATATGACTGAAACATTCAATGAATTTTGAACAAATGACACGATCTGATCATAATAAAAAGAAAAATTAGAATGTAATTCTAAATGCTTAGCTTCAACTAAAAATGGAATTGTATTGTTTGGTAATAAATCAGAAGAATTTACATCTGCAGGAAATACAACTTCAGAGGAAATATCTTTATAAATTGGAGTTATGCATCTTATTTTGCTTGAAATATAAGTCCAAGGCTCTGAACCAGTTAAATTTGAAATCGAATTATTGTTTAAGTGGAATAAATCATATTGTATATAGGCTAAAGTTGAATTATACTCGATTATATTAAATTGATAAAAAGTTGAATAATTAAGATGTAAATGTTGCTCTATAGTATCTAGATTATTATTTGCATTAAAATTTCGAATTGTATAAGTAGAATAACCATTATAAGCCAAAGAATCTCCAGTGTTTAATGAATAATTCAAAGTACTATTTATAGGAGCATAATATTGAGAAAAATCATATCCTCCATAAGTATTTTCGTCTTTTATTTTCTCAGCTTTTACAAATCCGAGCGAATTCATTGTTACAAGATTAATTATGCTGAATAGGAATAAAGTAATAAATATAATGCTTCTTTTTTTCATATTTATTTCACCCTTATTATTAATATCAATACATATTAAAAAAAAAAAAGCAAGTCCGATTTTTAGCATTTTTTCTTAATGCAAAGAAAAAATAGAAGAAAGAAATTATATGCACTAAATTTCAGGTGATTTATCCAGTTTATATCCGTCTTTTTCCCACGCTTCGCACATAACAGAATTTCTTCTCAAATATTCATCCCTCCAGTCTTGAGGAACCCTATTCAAAATACAAGAAAAATTCGGACACTTTTTGCATGAATTGTTAGATGTATTCAAAAAGAAAATTATGTAAAATAACCCAACCAATCCAACAAAGATAAATTCTTGAATAATCAATAGAAAAATAAGAGGAATTATAAAAAGTAGTGAAGCACCGATGATAAATTGATATTGTTCTGATTTTGAGATTGGTGCAGGATTGTATTTAGCAGATTTTAGAAATCCATAATTCGCGTAGCATTTCAAAGTTTTTGAATCATCAATTACATAGAATGGGCAGTGGCTGCAGAGTATTTTACTTTCCCATATATTAAAAAAGAAGAAACCATAACTCAAATAAAGTACAATAAAAATAACTACACCAAACCATCTAAGATTTCCCTGATTCATTGAATGGATTATTCCCCATACAAGTATCACAATAAAAGAAAGAAAGGGCCAGGCAAAAATCAGTGAATCCTTATAATCAAGTTGGCACATCAACTTGTTATGATTTGGACATTCTTTACATGAAACGCCGTTGTCATAACAAATTGTTAAAATATTCATTTGTGAAGTCGAAATTGATGAATTTTCTCGACTCTTTTCATCACTAACTCTCTTTTTTTTTTCAGATTCTGTTTTTAAACTATCATTTAAATCAGTTGAATTGTTTGACATTTCAGTCACATTCTTTTTTTTTCATAACCTAATTCTGTGTAAAGTAGTTTGATTTGATTATTTGGCAAAGAAAAATAAATTTCATTAAAAATTTCATAAGAATTCAATAATTCATTATTCAATGAAGAGGAAGTTACTTACCAGAAAGAGATTATTCTTTTTAATACCTTGTTAATAAACTTTTATGATATTTCAAATTTTTTAGGTTTATATTAATCAAAAAAAGTTAACTTTTACAGAAAATCTTTCACATTACTACTTCAATTTGAAGAAAAATTCTTATTATACCAATTAAATTAAGTGTGCAGATTAGTATTGTATTTTTCTCCTGAAATTTACAATTTAGTATTTAATATTTATTTTTTTAGTTTCCAAAAATCAGCTCAGTTAGTTGATTAAGAGAATTTACTTTCTCAAATTTTAAGATCTCACCTGTTAACTGCGCTTTTTTCAATAAAAAAAGCTTTTCATCTGATGATTTTAGTTCTTGACAGAAACGATTCAACTTCTGTTGCGCTAAATAAGATTGTCCAGAAATAACATAAAAAACTTATTCGCACTATGGATCATTCCAGTAAAATTGTATTTTTTTTGATAAAAAGGACGGTTTTTAATCGATTTAATGATACGGCATACACCTGTGTAGAATTATTGCACATTGAATAAAAAGAAGAAAAATAAATTATAATCAAAAATTTAAAAAAAATTTAAAAAAAAACTGAAAAATACGTGAAAAAAAACCAAAAAAACGGTGAAATTTTCCCATTCACACTTTGTAAATGCTTTTTATCAAGTTAGAGTGGAGAATTACTCACTCATTTCCAAAATTTTTGATAAAAATTGCTTTAATCGTTCATTTGGAGGATTATCAAAGACTTCTTTCGGAGATCCACGATATATAATTTCACCATTATCCATAAAAATTGCACGGGTTGAAACTTCTTTTGCGAATGCTACTTCATGCGTTACTACTAAAAGAGTATAATGGAACTCTGTAACTAATCGTTTCATCACATTCAATACTTCTCCAGTTAATTCTGGATCTAAGGCAGAAGTTGGTTCATCAAAAAAAATCAATTTAGGTCGCATTGCAAGAACACGAGCAATTGCAACTCTTTGTTGCTGACCACCAGATAATTCTCCAGGAAAATTATCTATTTTGTCGTATAAATTTACTGTGGTTAATACTTCTTTTACTCTTTTTTCAATCTCATCACTATTTAGATTTAATACTTTATTCAACGGTAACCTAATATTATCTCCTACAGTTAAATGAAGAAAAAGATTAAATTGTTGAAAAACCATGCCAATGTTTTTACGGATTTCATCGATATTTACACCTGGTTTGGTAATTTCTTTTCCTTCAAAGAAAACTTGCCCAGATGTAGGCTCTATCAACCGATTCATGCATCTAAGCAAGGTAGATTTTCCAGAACCACTACTACCAATTATTGCAACGACATCTTTAGGATAAACCTTCAGATTTATTCCAGGTTCTTTAATCGCTACAAAATCTTTAAAAGATTTCGTTAAATTACGAACTTCAATTATAGGTTCATCATAATTTAAATTTTCATGTATTTTTTCTTCACTAGTCATTTTGAACACCTAAACCTGGAATATGCATCTTGATTTCCAAACGTTTTGTCAATTTAGATAAACTAAATGCAATAACAAAGTAATAAAAAGCAGCAATTAAAAAGACCCACCACTGAAAAGTTTCAGATTGAAAATGTTTTGAACGTAAAGTTATTTCTAAAACACTGATTGCTGATACGAGGGAACTATTTAATAAAACATTGATTGCTTCATTTGTTAATGGTGGAATAATAATCCTAAACGCTTGAGGAAGGATTACCTCTTTCATTGTTTGACTTTGTGTTAATCCTAACGCTCGAGCAGCTTCAGTTTGACCTGCTGGAATTGCTAAAATCCCACTTCTGATGATTTCAGCTTGATATGCCGCAGTATTTAACGTTAAAGCTAAAGTTCCTAAGATTTCATCAGGATCAAACCAACTAGCATTAATAGAATCAGAAATAGCAGACATAGGTGTTAAAAACCCAAAATAAACTAGAAGTATTTGGACCATTAAAGGAGTAGATCGGAAAAAATTGACGTAAAATTGAGCCAATTGTGAAACTATCCAATTAATCGTAGTTTTTATTCCTCGAGTCTCAGTTCTTTTTTTCCTTGTTCGATCTCCTTCAACAAGAATAACTGCGAGAAGTGCTGCTAAAAAAAAGCCAAATACTACACTAATTACACTCATCATAATTGTTAAATAAATTCCATCTGCTATCCCCTTGATCATCTCTTGAAAATTTGGACCAACACCGGGACTATAAATTGATATTAAACTTATTCCAAAAATCCCTAATAGTAAATTAATAAGCCAAATTATTGGATCTAAAAAATGACTATTTGGAATTATCCAACTTCTAACGATTCCAATAACAATTAAAATTAAGAAAAAGGAAATAATCCACCATTTATAATTTTTTAAGGGTATTTTAAGGGTAAAATTTTTTTTTTTTTTCTTTTTTTGCTCTTTTGTATAATTGGTTTTTATTATTTTTTTATCAGAATTTAGTTGATTTTGATTAATTTTTATCACACCTGCTTGTATTTCTAAACCAATACATTATTGAAAAAGATTTTTTGAAAAATATGAAAAAAAATAACAAAAAAGTTAAATTATTTTCTTAGCTTTTTGTTTTTAAAAATAATTATTGCAGAAATTACTGAAATTATACCAATTATTCCAAAGGAAGGATATCCAGTAATTTTTGATACTTGAGGTTCAGGAACTTCATCAACTACGAAATCAGTAGTAGGTTCTGCATCATTCATCCATTTTTTATGAGCATCAATATAATACTGAGAGAAAACAGGATTCTCTTGGTCTTCTCCAAGAAGGTCATTAATATATTCATTTAATAACGTAACTACTGCAGTTGAATTCTTTGGGAAGACAATTCCAAAATCTTCTGGACTAAATGTATCAATTATGGCAAAAGTATCTGGATTTGATAGTTTTCCGCTATAAAGTGTAGCATAATCACCCAAAACAGCATGTACTGCACCTTGTTTAAGCGCTTGCATTGCTAATGTAATCGTATCATATGAATTTAATTCACATTTTGATGTTTCATCTTCTAAATACCATTGACTTGTTGTTCCAATTTGAAAACCGATTTTAACCCCATCTTGATCAATAGTTTCAACACTTGTAATGTTTTTTGGATTTTTCATTGACACCATAACTGCCTGTGTACTCTTATAATACCATCTTGTGAAATCCATTGTCTCTTGTCTTTCAGGTGTAATGGTTACAGCTGAACAAATACAATCGTAAGTTCCTGTAGATAATCCAGTGAAAATAGTATCCCAGGCAACATCTTTAAGTTCAAGGGTTACATTAAGTCGATCTGCAATATATTCCATTATTTCAACATCAAAACCTTGAATAGTGTCATTAATCATATTTTCGAAGGGAGGGTATGCTGCATCCATTGCAACAACTATTTTTCCTGCATCGAGAATATCTTGTAGACTAGTATCTTCAATTACTGGATTTGGTGAAGCTGATACATTAATAGTCGGTAATATTACCAACCCCATAAAAATTGAAAGAAGTAATATTTTTTTGTATTTCATTTTTTTCAACCTCATAACTGTTATTCCATACAGCGATGACTATAACAGTTCTAGAAACTTTGTATCTATAACAATAAAAAGGTTCCTTTTCCTTTAAGAAGTGGGACATTGATGGGGTCAAAAGTGCGAATAAGTTTTTAAAATAAAATAAGGAATGGGTGTATCAAGCAACTTTAAATATAAGTTATAGCAACTTCCTGTATATTTTAACAACATATAATTCAAATAAACTTCAGAAGAATCTTTGAAATTTTTCCATTTACACCTTTTAAATGTTTTTTCTCGATTTTGAAATCAGGATTATCCTTTTCAAAATCTAAAAGTGCATCTTCTCGAATTAATTTCACATATTTCCCGATATCTTGCTTAGAAGTGATTACACCAATTTTACTGAACATATCAATAACCCGGTTCTGGGAAATATACTCCAGAAGAGGATTAGGTGCTCTATTCGTTTTTTTACTTTTCGAAGGACGCTCCTCAAATTCAGGATTTTTATTTTTTAGATAGAAAATTATACCACCTCTTCGATATATCTTCGAAAATGGTTTAATTACCAAGCCTTCTGCAAAATCATTTGAGATCTTTGAGACAAATAAGGCAGGATAATCAATAGCTTTTTGTAATCCATGAATTCGCTCGAGTATCGGCACGCATAATTCAGGAAATCGCTGAAGAATTTCAAAAAAAACCTTCTGGGGTTGCAATTTATCATCTACGTATATATCAAAGAAATTTATTCGTTTCTCTCCATACTCGATTCGATTATTTATTCCTTTTCCGAATAATTCGCCTACCAACATTATCTCTTTTTTATATTCAAACACTTTCTCTTTTAGAAACGCTATGAGATTTTGATATTCAGGCTGTTTAATCACTTCTTTCAAGCCGAAATGATCCTTACCTTCATCCAAAATTTGATTTCGGGAGCCCAATACAAGCCTGCCGTCAATTGTAAAACAAAGTCTTACATTCGTGCCATCAATTTTTTCAGTCAGAATAAATTCTTCATTTTTCAATTCAGGATATTTACGGATAAAGGATTCGATGTATTTTTTACGATAAATTGGCTCGATTTCTATATATTTTCTCATCTTTGCATTTTTCACCATAAATATCTTTCTAAATTCTTATATTACAATATTATTTGATAAAAAACCTTTATAAAGTTCTTTAAATTTAGTCGTTAATTTCCATATTTTTACTTTGGAAAAAACTTCGATGCTTTTGAGAATTTCATCAAAGCAGAATAATTTCACTCCAACAAAACAATTAAAGCAGTTTACAAACAAAAAGATAATCTAAAGACAATATCTCTCATTTGTTTCAGAATTTAGGCAATGTGGATAAATTATCTCCGATTGGGATATCCAAGCAAAAAATTCATCAAACAGGAGTGCGAATAAGTTTTTATCAAATTTTAGAAAGAACGGCAGTTTTAATATTTACACTATCTAATTTTACCGACATTTTTATTTTTGTCAATATAATAAAATAAACAGGAAAAAAATTCAAAGAAATAGCACAAAAATACAATATTACCCTTGATAATAAAAAACTTATTCGCACTAAATGTATTAAATACTCCTAAAAGACACTTTACCAAAGAATTTCAAAAATTTTAATAATTTTCATCACTTTCTTTTCATATAATTAATTACACAGGGAAAGTGGTCTAGCTTGGTATCTTTTTGATCTGTTCATTTGAACATGTTAAAAGCCAGATTGATACTTGACTGGGGGTCAAGTGGTCGGGTGTTCGAATCATCCCTTTCCCACCATTTTTTGATTTTGGCCAGTGCTTATTTTCAGCAACATTATTTATTTAAGATTATTTTATTTTTCGATGAATTTTAAAATTGTTCGATTGAAGAAAAAATAAATTTAATCATATAACCTTTATTAGTATATCATAATAGCAACTTAAATGAATCATTCAACCGAACAGAAGGCCAATAAAAATTAACTATATCCAAAAGAGTCTCTTTTAACTTGGGATCATCGACTTGTTCAGCTACAAGTCTTACATATCTTAAAAATTCCACTCTTTCACGGGTCCATCGCGGATTATCAGAATAATAATCTGTTTCAATAAGTTCTCCATTTTTCATATATTCAGGATGCATATACAAGCGTGGATGCGGACCTTTGTAATATACTTTTGAAAATTCTGGAACACCATTATATTCGATGTTATCCCAAAATTCAACCGGTAAATATGTTTCATGCGGAATATAGGGACAATCTTCAAGTGTTAATGTCATCCATGGAATATAACTAATTTCTACTGGTATAGTTTTGATTTCCCGCAGATGGCTTAAGATTAATTTTCTCAAAGAAACACACAGCCCCCAATTTTTAGGAATCTCCTTAATTCGAGGTAGATTATCAGAAGGTGGGGCAAGAGGGAGTGGGTTTTTGAGGCGTTCTCGACTCCAATTATCGAAATCAGTATCTTCTGGAGCTAATCCTTCGTAAACAAAAATTTCTTCTAAGTAGTATGATTTTGAAAAATCGATATTCCAATTATCCAGAAAAATTGCAAAAAAAGTGATTTTCTTTAAATATTTGTATTGATCCGCCGTTAAAGGGATTGTTCTTAGATTTTTACAATAATATAGATCTAATTTTTCGACTTTTGGAGGCCATCCAGAAACAGCATGCAGATCACAATTATCAAGATCAAATTCTTTACAATTTAAAAGGGGCGAAAAATCAATGCAATCATCGATAAAATGGCATTCTATAAAAGAGACGGTGGCGAATTTATCCATGTTTTTTATTAATTTTGCATTTATATTCACCTGCTTGAATTTAATCTCTGTTGTTATTTGGTCATTGTATACAAATTCCCAATCTTCTATTATAAAATTGGTAAAACTTATTTTTTTCAAATTTTTATAACTTTCGGTATCTAAATCAATCTTTTTTAATTGTTTGCAGTCAGATATATATAATTTTTCGATATTGGCGGGTAATTTTATAATTTCCTGGAGATCTGACCTGCATATAACTATAGTAATACATTTTTTGAATGATGAAAAATCAATGAATGGTTCCAAAAAATGACAATCGCTGAAAAAAAGATAAGCTATTTTTTCGATATTTTCTAAAGTATTAATGTCAAACCTCTTATTTTCTACATCTACATTAAATTGGCCATCTCTTCTTAAATCATACTTTATTTTAGGTTTTTTGCTCGTATCGACCAATATTATTATTCTCACCCATCCACTGGCTTTTCTCGCTTTTCTCGTTTTTCTTCTTTTTCTTGCTATTTGATTCTTTTACCATATTTATTATAAAAAAAATACTAAAAAACTTAGCGCTTTTTATCACTGTTAATTGCCAGCGATTCAATTCTCAAGCACCAGAGCCCTCATTTGTTCCATGTAATCATTCCACGTTTTTAGTGCGGCGGGGTTGAAACTTTCATAATATTTCTGAAAATAATTATGTGAATTCTTATAGGAAAATTTTAAAATCAGAATCTGTAATATTTACTATATTAAGATTCTGAAGATATTGAAGAAATTCTTTAGCTGCTTTTGTAGGGATTTTCTTTAATTCATCCTCTAAATCTCCTCGTATCTTTGAAAGATATGGAAAGGTTCTGTCGATTGCTGTAGCAGGTTTATTTGCAACCATTTGTTCGAGGAATTTCTTTTTCGTCCATGCTTTGTATTGCTCTTGTGCAAATTTTTCTATATTTATGTCAACGTAATTGTCCCATAATTGTTTTTCTAAATCATCGATATTTTTAATGGATTGATTGTTGTTAACACTACTATTTTTATTATTTCGTTTGTCTAGAAAAGCTTCAACAATTCTGTCTTCCATATATCCATCATCAATATCATCAATCAATCTTAATTTAGGATTACAGATCAATATTTCTGGAAAACGACTCAAATGCTTTGGTTCTATTTGTAAATATTTCAATTTTTGCAGTTGTAGTAATTCTAAAGGAATTTCAGTAATTTGATTTTTATCTACGTTAATAAATTCAAGATCTGAAAACTTATGGATCAATTGAGGAAATTCGGTCAATCCCAAATCACAGAGTGATAATCGGATAATATGATAGTTTTTCACCTCGAAATTGAAATGCGTATTGTAATTTTTAAAGAATTTGGCTTTTTCGGGATTATTCTGCTTAATTTCGGTTACAATAGTTTGAAGATTTTCTCGCTCATCCAGAAATTGCTTTATTAATGATTCATTAGGGTGTTTTTCTTCTTTGAGAATTTTTTCTATATTTTTACGATATTTTAGTAAATCAGGATGAATTAGATCTGTTTCATTAAATTCTTCTTTTTTCTTCAAGCGTTTATAAAAATCTTCAACTTTCCAAGTTTTAATTAGGAATTTCTTATGCATTTTTTTTTGGAAAAAATCAAAATTACGGTAATCATAATCTTCGAGTTCATCTAGAGGATCTTGTTCATATAATTCTAAACTATTTTCATCGAGTGATAATTCTCCCAATACTGCTGGAACTTCTTCATAAGGGTTATATTCAAACCATAATGATTCAAGGTTTTTTAAATCTTTAAGTTCAAAAGGTAAATCTACAAGATTATTACATTGTACACGTAATTCAACTAATTCTGTCAAATTACCAATTGATTTGGGTAATTTATTTAGATTCAATCGATCTAATTTTAGCTCCACAATACGATAATCACCTAGCAAGACATAACGATCTTGTTCATCAGGTTGTAATTTAGGCGGATCCATTCTAAAATACCAATAAAAATCTAAATTGAGTATTTCGATAGAATTTGATGCTTCTTTCAGTATTTCTTTTAAAAAAATGTAATCTTTTTTAACGATATATTCGTTATTAATTATTCCACAGTCCAACAATTCCAATATTGTCTCTGATAAAGAATTCGAGTAATTGCAACATAATTTCCTTACCTGTTCTCTTTTTGCTTGAAATAATAAAGGGGCAAAAAGTGTAATTGTATGTTCATCGATATCTAAATCAGGAAGTTTTTGTTCTTCGCCAAATTCATCATAATCTTGAAAATATTCTCGATTTTCATCCACATCACAATTTTCTGATTCATTTTCTGATTCATTTTCTAATTTATTTTCAGAGTCTTTTTTTTCTTCTTTGGCTGCTCTCTCTGCTTCTTCCAAAATATCTTTCAAATCTTTTAAAGTTAATTTATTCAATCTTTTTACTAAATTGACATATTGAATTGATTCACGTTTTCGGGCTCCATAATATTCTGCGAAATATTTTAAATATTTGAATTCATTTATTTGATTGCCCATTAAATCTAAATCATCTAAATATTGAAACTTTTCTAAGGTTTTGGGCATTATTTTCAACCCCAAACTTCTTAAAACTATTTTTTTTATATGTTCTTCCGCTACTGCATAACAATTTCTATCTTCATTTTGTATTCTGCAACCTGGAAAATTATTTGGAGGTATATAGACAGGAATAAATCGCCCTATCTCATTGGATAATTCCGCCATCAATAGTTTTTCATCACCAGAGACAGGAAATCCATCATAATCATCTATTGTCCAATGAGTTTTACTCTTTTGCTTATTTGCATAAAAACCATAAATTCTATTACTTCCATCTCTCCCCCAATTTTCAACACGGTGTGTTATTCCTTCAAAATGGGATTTATTCTTGTCAAAATTATTGGAATAATAAATGTTGTTTAATATTCCGCACCATGTTTCAAAATCATCAAATTTAAGCAATTCTTCGATCCACGATTCAATATCTTTAAAGGGATCATCTGAATAAGAAAAAGTAAGTTCAAGATCTTGATACATTGAATCAAACCCGAAAGATTCCATATCTGAAAAGCAATATTGATAATGACTGAACAAGAATGCAATGTGTGCTTTCATTCCTTCTGCACCCCAGTGAGATTGGACGCCATCATAATCTAAATAATAACCTTCTTTTTCAGGGTTCCAGTTTTCAGGTATTATTACTCTTTTCATGGAAGTTTCAATAACCTTAGCTAATTGTGCTTTATACTTCTTTGAATGTTCCCATTTTTTTGCTCTTTCATCAAATTTGTCGTTATCCTCAAAATATGTCCAAAAAAATATACTTATTGCATACATAAATTCCTTTACTTCATCATCTAGATGTTCTATTGCTTCTTCTAAATTCTTATATTTCCAGCCGATTATCCCATAATAAAGCAAAACTTCAATAGAATTACTAGTTTGAAGAACTTCACGAATGAAACGCGCTAATGGAACGGTTTTCTTTACAAAATATGCTTTTTTCATTTACTTGTTTCACCTTTTCTTATTTTTCTTATAAAATATTGGTGTTCTATTTTTTAACTTTTATCTTTTTCTATTATTCCTTCCTTTGATAATTGTTATTTCTTGGTTTTTTTACATGAATTCATGTTTTTTAGTAATTTAAATCACGAAAAATGATCATTTATTTCTCATTATCTTTTATTCTATCTATGAGATATTTTGGACTAAAGATTATACTAAATTATTTCTTTGTTTTTTCTCTAAAAATCGTTGATTTTCTCCAAAGATCTATACCAAGTCTTTTTTTTTCCATCTAAATCATAAATACAATTTAAACTTATTCGCACAAAAGCCTCTTAAATCTGCGAAGGTTATAAAATAACCTGAAATCTAAGAGGCAATTATAATAAAAGAAGAAGAGCTAATATTTGCAAGATTAATAAACCATGAAGAGAAAATACCCTAAGTGATAAGAATAGAGAAATATCATTTATCTTATGAATTATTTGATTCATGGGTGTTTCCTTCATAAATAAATATAATTTAATTTACTAAATGCAAATTTAAATTCTACAATTTTTACTAAATTATAAATCTTATCTACAAAGTTAACTGGTTATAAAAATAGTCTGAAAATTAAAATTGAAATCGTTAATTTCGACTTAAAAAAAGACCCTTCTAATTTTTTCATTGCTTTCTGTTTTCACTGCGAATAAGTTTTATACTTTTAAAATTCAGTGCTGGTACAATTGTGATAAAAAAAATAATTGATATTTGTGAGATTTGTGTTGAATAAATGAAGGTCGTATTTTCTTTAACTATATTTGATCAAAGCAGAAAAAAAGGATCAAAGACAATCGAGTATGAACATTATTGAAATGCTTCTTTCAATCGATTTTTATAAAAAAATATTAAAAAGAAATCAAAAAGATGAAACGTTTATAGGTTTGAACAACTATTAATTGAACTTGATAAAAATGAAATTTCTTTGTTTTAAAAAAAAAATTATTATTGGAATTCTGACTTTTTCGATGATTTTAATTTCAACTCATAATGTAATTGCAAATTATAATATCCCTAATGGTCAAGTGTTAATTTGGCGTTTTACTCCTGAAGAAGGAAATGAATTTTATTTGAAGGTTATTGTGAATTCAAATACATATCCGTTAAATCTTTCAGCATATATATATGATCCTTATGCAGATACATTAACTTTAAGTAATGATTTTTCTATCACTGCAATAAATTATATTTATAATGAAAGCACTTTAAACGCTTTAGATTCAATATATACAACTGAAATAGTCAATAGGGTTTATGCAAACCAATCTGTTGAATGTAAAAAAGTTACAGTGGATTCTGACAATATTTTATATGTTGATACTTCAACAGGAGTAGTTTGTGAAGCATCATTAAATTTAGGTGATGTATCTTATGATTTAAAATTAGTTTCATGGAAAAATGAGGATTTGTCTGCTTTATATTCGAAAAAAACAACAATTGGGACCATTGGTATGGTAATTCCTGTGTTTTTGGCTTTTTCAATCATATTTGCAAGATTAAATCAAAAACTGAACAAAAAAAAATGAAAATCTAGTAAAAATAGAAATTCTCAGATAATATATTATTAAATTAGGTACGAATAAGTTTAAATTAGTTTTCTTCGTAAATTTTTTTATTTCTATTACATAATGCCGCAAAAATAACAGAAATTGCACCAATTGTCGAAAATACAAAAACATCTAAATTAAATCCAGGAATACTGAGATTTGACCAGTCAAAATCTGCAAAGGCATTATTTAAAGAATTTGATTTACTCGAATTGTCAGAATCATCTGAATTAGGATTATCAATGACTGTTATTTCTATGCTATATGATCCAGAATCACCATCACTATCTTCAACTAGCAAAAACACAGAATAAGTGCCTGCTTCCATATATATATGTGAGGGATTTTGTTCGTTTGAAAATGAACCATCTCCAAAATTCCAATAATAATCTAATGGTGGATTGCCACTGATAGTTTTATCTATAAAGTAAACAGTTGTTCCAACAATTACAATAGAAGGTGAGTAATCGAATTCAACAATTGGCTGTAAATTTTCATAAATTGTAATTAAGATGGAATTTATTGATGAATCTCCATCATTATCAGTTACTGTAAATTGAACTGTATAAATTCCAGAATATGAATATGAATGCTTTGGATTTTGTTCACTTGATGTTATACCATCACCAAAATCCCAATGAATGGTAAGTGGAGGATCACCTCCTCCGAAATCACTCCAAAACCAAATTACTTCAGAAGGAATTGCATACGTTTTAGACGCACCGATTGAAGCATATGGTTCGCTATTGTTTTCATTTTGTATAACAGTTATCAAAGTAGATGCATTTGAAGAATCACCATCATAATCATAAACAAGATGGAACACACTATATTCACCAGAAACGGAATAAGAATGATTTACGTTTTGCTCTGTGGAAGTAGTGCCATCACCAAAATCCCAAAAATAAGAGTAAGGAGGGTTTCCACCAGAAGTTATATCAGCAAAGTGAATAATTTCACCCACAGCAACTGTAGTTGCTGAATAAGAAAAAGAAGCCATTGGTAATAAATCAGAATCTATAGTAATAGAAATAGAATTACTACAAGAAAAGCCTTCAGAATCAATAATAGTAAAAATCACAGTATAGATTCCAGAATCAGCATAAGAGTGAAGAGGATTTTGATCATTTGAGGTATATCCATCCCCAAATTCCCAGTGATATACATAGGGAGGAATACCGCCATAACAATTGCCATAAAACAGAATATTATAACCAGTAATTAATGAATATGGAGAAAATGAAATATTGGCACAAAGAGCATCAACAATGTAATTATTTTCGAGAGTATTATTTATTCCTATATTAAAAATTGAACCAATTGAGTTTCTAATTATGTAATTTTCTTTTATCAAGTTAAAACTTGATTCAAAAGCTAATTTCACGGCATATTTTTGATTATAAGAAATATTATTTCTTAATAATACGATGTTAATTGCGCCTTCGTTTAATTTTACCCCATTATTTGAGTTATTTAGAATGATATTACTCTCAAAAATGCAACCATTTGAATTATTGATATAAATTCCATCAGAAGTGTGAATTATAGAATTATTTGCAAAAATTGAATTATTGGTTGAAAGAATAAAAATCCCATTTCCTATCGTGTTAGAAATTTCATTCATATTTACTGTACAATTAATGGATGAATTGATAGAAATAACATCAGTTGATGTTGAATGATTTATAAAAATGTTATTTGAAATTGCACAATTTATCGATTTTTCAAGATACAAATCTACTTTTGAATTATTATTTACTTCATTATTAGAAATTGAACAGTTAATAGAATATTGTATCCATATACCTTTTTCAAGATTACTTAGAATCCTATTATCTTCTAAGACAGAATCAGATGAATTTGATAAGATAATTCCATATGCATTTCCATCTGTAATATTATTACCGAGAATAATACAATCTGAACAATAATTTGCCCATATTCCAGTATATTCATTATTGTTTATTGTGTTATTATCAATTGTGCAATTCAATGAGTTTTGCATGTATATAGCAGAATTACTGCAATTACTAATTATTGTATATTGAATTAGACAATTAGAAGTATTATAGAGAGAAATACCATTATAAGCATTCACTATAATACAATTTATTATTTTTGCGCTCACATTTGAATTTTGGATCAATATTCCTGTGGATCCTGTAGCATCTATAGTAATATTAGAAATAACAAAAGGGTCATTGGAAGTTCCAGAGCCTGAGACAACATCACAATTTAACCAATCAGAATTATTTAAAATTTGAATAGGAGAATGAACTCCGCTACTATTAGGAAAAAGAAATAATACCTTTTCATTTGAAGTTTCTATTCTATCGTTGTTTTTTTTACTGTTGTTTATTCTATTATCAAATGTTAATGCAATAATGAATGAAAATGAAAAGAAGCTCAATAAGCACAAAACAATAGCCTTAATTTTAATAGATTTAGATTTATGTGTTAATAATTTTCCAATAATCATCCTTTATACACTAATTTGTTTGATAGTTACATTTTTATAAATTTTAGATATAAAAATTTTTCTTTAAAAGTGATATTATTTACGAAAAGAATTCATATTTTATATACAAATGATAGTGCGAAAAAGAAAATATCAGTTTAAAGCTGATCTAAAGATATTATTCTCAATAACTTTCATTATCCTATTCTTTTGGTATAGTATTGTTGAAAATAATCCAATTAATGGTGAAAAAGAAGGCTTTTCTAAGGAAACATCAAATATTTTTGCAAACAATACATATAAAATTAATAATATAAATCATTGTTCATCAAATACTAATCTTTTAAACCAATCACACTATTTATTCTCAAATTTTTCAAATGAAACACAGCACATAGATTCATTTTTTTTTCAAAATACCTTTCCAAAAACGTCTCAAAATTCTGATAATTTCGCTTCTTCATATACATCTCAATATTTTTCACAATATTTTTCACAAATAATCCCAGATCTGATGGATAAGCAAAAAATTCCAGGAGGAATTGTTTCAATAGTCAATCAATCAGACACAATTTACAGAAATGGGTGGGGATTTGCAGATGTTTACCATAATAAAAGTATGTCTCCGGAAAATATTGAATTTTCGATGGGCGAACTTTCTGCTATTGTTTCTTGGATTTTATTCATGCAATTTTGGGAGCAAGGAAAAATTAATTTATCCGCTCGAGTTAATACATACTTAAAAAAAGGGGAATTCTCGATTCCAGAGATATTTCCAACTCCAATATTGGTTACTCATTTAATTAGTCATACAGCAGGGTTTGAAGATACAATAATAGGGACCGAAGCTAAAGATATAAACAGCACAATTTCATTAAATACATATATTAAGGAGTACATGCCTTTACGAGTTAGAAAACCAGGGCATCTATCGGTTTATTCCAATTATGATGTAGCTTTAGGTGCGTATCTTTTAGAATTACTGTCAGGACAAGCTTTTCTCACACTTTTCCAAAATCAAATCGCTATTCCATTAGAACTAAATGATACAGATTTTACTAAATCAATTATCTCAGATATTTCTTCATCAACATCTTCATCTTCAGCTGGATCTTCAGCCTTACCTAATTCAACTTATTGCATAGGTTATCAATATAAAGAACGATTAAAACAATTTACTGAAATACCCCAAACTATTGTTAATGATGTCCCTGCACGAGGGATGAAATCAACAACGTATGATTTTGAAAAGATATTACAAATGCTTTTAAATAACGGAACTTATCGTGATAAACAAATTCTTGACTCAAATACTGTTCAATTTATGCAAACACCACTTTTTAAAATAGATTCCAGATTACCAGGAGTTTGTATAGGATTTCAAGAACAAAATTATAATGGAATACGTTTATTAAGTCAATATAGTGAATTTAATGGCATCAGTAGCGCGGCAATTTTAATTCCTGAAAAGAATTTAGGAATATTTTTAGTATTCAATGCTGTCACTGGAATGGAGGCTATTAAAAACCTAATTAAAGATTTCTGTATTTCTGCACTAAATGGAAGTGAAGAAGTTAATCTCAATATTACAGAAGATTTCAATAAACGAGCAAATCAATATATTGGAGCATTTCGAACAGTTGAGCGCCCATATACAACCGTCAAAAAAATTTATGGTTTGCTTACAGAAGAAATAATCATTACAAATCCTGGAGGTAATACTTTACGGATGAATTCCAAGCAAATACTAATAGAAATAGGAAAAGATTTATTTTTAAACAACCAAACTAAAGAAAAAGTCTTTTTTTTAAGAGATGAATCAGGTGAAATTCATTATCTTATATTTGAAAATTCTCCAATGACAGCTTTTGAAAAATCTAGTGTGCTTGATATTCCAATCATTCATAAAATAATCCCAATTACAGCATTAACCACTTTTTTATCTACGATTATTTTAGGTTTTATATTGTTTATTCATAATATGAGAAAGAAATATAAATCAAAATTCAACCAAAAGCAAGAATTATTGATGGCATATCAGCATTATTTCGGAAGAAAAGAGCGAAAATCTTCAAAACATCTAAAAGCCAAAGAACATGCCAATAATCAAGAAAAAAAAAATAACCTAAAGGAAAAATTTAAGAAAGAATTGAATCAAAAAGTAAAGAAAGATGTAGAGCCCCCTTTTAATAATTCTAAAAATGAAATTGAAGAAAAATCAAAAGAACAACATCAACTTACAAATTTAGAAGCATTTCAAATAATTTATAACAGAAGAATGCAAAAACTCGCAATTATTTCCTTAATAACAATGTCATCATTTTACTTACTTTTCGCTGGTATTTATTATTGGTATGATACCACAGTGCCTTGGTTTCAAACCGGATACAGCCAAACACCTATGATCTTAATATTTATTCTTCCATTAGTTGCAAGGTTAATAAATTTATCAACTTTAGTATTTTGGCTTAATGTATGGCGCGATAAATATTGGACACGTTGGCGTCGAATTCATTACGGTTTTGTATGTACGATAGGTTTACTCTCTATTTGGTGGTTATATTATTGGAATTACTTTGGCTTTAATTTTTGAACGAAAATTTAAAGAAATCTGCACCATTACAAGCCATAAGGAGTTTTAAAAATTATGGCTGAAAAGTTGGATGATGCTGCAACAAAAATTCTAATGTTGATGTCACATCGGGGATTTATATGGGGACCTTCTCCAGAAATCTATAACCCAGTCAAAGGATCATATGAATTTGGTCCTTTAGGGAAATTAATGAAAAATAATCTAGAAAATTATATGCGTAAAAAATTCCGAAAATATCAATTTTGGGAAGTTCAATGCCCGTTAATTGGTTCTGATATGATTTGGAAAGCTTCAGGACATGCAGAACGGTTTTTTGATTTTATTGTTCAATGTACTAATCCTAAGTGCCAACGCGTTCATCGAGCTGATACACTTTTAGAATCATTGGGGTATAATTTAACATCTTTCAATGCAGATGATTTTCAAAGAATTATTTCAGAAGATAAAATTCTTTGTCCTGATTGTCAAGGAGAATTAGGCAGTGTAACGACACAGAATTTAATGGTAACCTCACAATTGGGATTTCCAGCAAGTGAATATATCTTACGGCCTGAAACTGCCACTACAACATATTTGCTTTTTCCCCGTTTAATTCAATTTTTCCGTACAAAAATCCCGATTTTTGTGTTTCAGATGGGTTATGCATTCAGAAATGAAATATCACCCCGTAAAATGCTCTTGAGAACTCGAGAATTTGAACAATGTGAAGGACAAATATTCATTACACCAGAACAAGAAATGAAATTTGAATTATTCAGCCAAGCTGCACAAGAAAAATTACCTCTTTGGTCCGCCAAACAACAAATTGCTGGAGAAAAAGATATTCAATTCATTTCTTTACAAGATGCTCTGGATCAAAAAGTATTACAGAAACCAGCATATGCATGGCTGTTATTTTTAGCATATGATATAGTAAAAGGATTAGACATACCCCTTGAAAATATACGATTACGCCAGCATAAAGATGATGAAAAAGCCCATTATGCACATGATGCTTGGGATTTGGAGATTAATTCTAAAATTTATGGATGGACTGAAGTATGTGGAATTCACGACAGGGGAGATTATGATTTAGCTCGTCATTATAAATTTTCAAAAAAGAAGCGACTCCAAGTTCCAGGTCAAAATAAGGGTGAAAAAATAATCCCACATATTTTAGAGATTGCATTTGGATTAGGAAGATTATTTTTCTTCTGCTTGGAACAAGCTTTTAATTTTGAAGAAGAACGAAACGTATTGGATCTTCCAATCCAAATTACTCCGATTCCATTTGCAGTATTTCCTTTAATGAAAAAACCTGAAGAATTGAGTAAAATTGCTATGGAAATATATCAACAATTAATAGATAACGATTTGGGAGCAATTTATGATGAAACAGGATCAATCGGCAAAAGATACCGAAGAACTGAAGAAGTTGGTGTCCGTTATGCCTTTACAATTGATCATCAGACTTTAGAAGATGATACATTAACAATAAGAAATATTGAAGATATGTCTCAAAAACGCATTCAGCAATCAAATATTATTCCAATTGCGACAAAATTATTGCGCGGATCTATTACTTACGCAGAAATCGAAGATCTTTCGTTAAAAGATTAAAGAAAATAAAAAAGATTAGTTATTGATTTTCTTGTTTTTTTTCTTTTTGTCGGAATGCTAAAGATATTAATACTGCGGAAGAACTCCAAATTGCATGCCCTAAAAACAAGAAAATTAAAATTAATGTATTTGATGCTTCCATTCCAGAAAAAATAACTCCTGTAATACCCCAGTAATATAACCCAGATGTAAAAGAAATAATTCCCCATCCTAAAAATCGGGCTCTTCGTTTGTAGTCTTCCTCCATGGGTCGAGTTCTTAGAAAATTTAATTGCTGAACCATCAAAATTGTTGCAAATGTAAAGAAAAGGACCAATGAGAGTGAATTGACAATACCCCACTTTGATGTTACATGTACTTCTCCCAATTCTATTACATGTACTTCAATTTGATCCAGATAGATAATTAGTATAATAAAAAGTACTGCTAATATGGGGTATACTTGTTTTTTTTGAATTTTAATTTTATAATGAGGAGGAAATATAGGATCTTCTGAAAATAAAAAATCTTCATTAAGATTTATACCTCTACTAATTTGCACTGCTGCGGCACAATAATTCCATGCCATAAATAATGCTCCAGGGATTGCACAGTCCCTCAGAATATTTGCCCATAATAAGGAAGGAAATTCAACCATATATCCATAATAAACTGTATTTACTGGTGTTGAACTCGGAATAGATAATGGAGCAATAACATATATAATTGAATCAAAGAACATATATACTATCCAACCGCCTAATCCTGTGATAAAGAATCGATGAAGAGAAGGCCGGTCAGAAAATTTCACACCGATGTACTTCTTATTAAGTGCATATACTGCATAACTGTATAAAGCTAACTCGATAATCTTTGCAATTAGCAAATAAACTTGGTTTGTTTCTATCATAGTTCCTCATCTTGGAAAGAATATTGAGGTAATAAATATTTATATCATTCTTGAACTTCAAAAACTTTTTGCTATATTTGAGAGTAATAAGAAAAATGTATCCAATTTTAAGTTAAAAGATAAATCTGTGATTTTGAAAATAAATTTATCTTGATTATTCTGCATTTTTAACTTTATTTTACTAATGCATTTATTTCTAAAAAGCCAATTTTTGAAAGGATATTCTAAAATTGATTAAAAAAACTTATTCGCACTGAAATGCAATATAATTTACTTGATATAAATTCTCAAAAGCATCCAAATATCATTATATTTCTGTATTTTCAATCACTACTTTATCAATTTGCATGCAATTATTGTCAATTGCTCTAATGATCAAGCGATTTTCTTCAACCTTGATATGAAGATAATTGAATGTTGTGATGTGTAATTTTAATCCAGTAGGAGTGAAATGTTTATCAGTTAGGTGGGCACCTCCACCTGCTGATACTAAATAAGTTATTCCATCTATGTATAATCGCTCATAACTATGAAAATGAGAACCAATGGATAGTTGAACACCATACTTTTTAAATAGAGGAATCAGTTGATCGATTAATTTAATTCTTACACCACCAACAGCACCGCTATAAAGAGGTTTATGAAGAATTACGATTTTCCACTTGATATTTTTTATACTATTCGCTTTTTCTAATGTTTGTTTAATATATTCAACTTGACTTTTTTTAAGATGATTTGCGTTATCATCAATAAAAATTATCAACACATCATCATATATAAGAGAGTAATCAAGCGATTCCATGTTAAATAGGCGTTTAAAGTACAAAGGATTATCATGATTCCCCCTAACAGGAAAAAGCCGTGTATTTAATCCTACAATGCGAAGATCTTTAAAAAAAGAGGGCCAACCAAAATCCCAAAAAACAAAATCTCCTACATGGATAATAAAATCTTTATTTTCTTTCTTTATTAATTTGAGAATCTGCCGATGTATTTGATTAGTCTTAAATCCAAAGTTTCTGTTATCACTATAAACGATAAATTCCTTATTTTTAGGATTTGATGGATTTAAGAAATTTTCTTTTAATATTTTTGGTGCTAAATATCTTTTAATATGTTTTTTAATTTTCTTCTTTTGAGTATCATTTTCTCTATTTTCTTTATTTTCTTTATTGTGCATCAGAGTCATCAATAGATCATCAGAATATTATAGTTTATTTACATTATCATCATGATCTGGTCTTATCTTTCTCAATTCCTAAATTCTCGAAATATTTTTTAAAGATTTTTTCTTTAAATTCAGTTGTTTTCTGATAATTAAAAAAAATTAGAGAATTTTATTTTTCTGTGAACCTTTTATCCAATTCTCAATATTTGAAATTACAATATCAGCCCTTTTTGAAAATGCTTCAAACGTTGCGAAAGCAATATGTGGAAGTGCAATAACATTTTTAGCATTCAATATTGATAACGAAGGATCTAAAGGTGGCTCAGATTCATAAACATCCACAGCCGCTCCTGCAATTTGATTAGCATTCAGTAGTTGTGCTAAAAAATCATAGTCAACGATAGGCCCCCTGGCACAATTTACTAAATATGCAGATCGTTTCATTAGTCTTAGAAGATTATCATCAATTAAATTGCGAGTCTCTTCAGTTAATGGAAGATGAATGGAAATAATATCAGATTTTTTCATTAAACTTTGTAAATCGGTATAATTTCCACCCAGTTTTTTAAATTCTGATTTTTCACTACGATTATAACCAAGAATTGTGCACTGAAAAGGTTGAAGCAATTCTGTTACTCGAATTCCAATGGCTCCAGTTCCGATTATTCCAATAGTTTTCTGGCTTAGTTCATTGCCTATTAAACCAACTCGTGTTTTTTCTTCGCGCGTTGCTTTATCACATGAAATTATTTTACGATTGCATGTAATCATTAAACCTACGGTTAATTCTGCCACAGACTGAGTAGAATATCCAGCAGCATTAGAAACAGCGATATTTTTTTCTCTACAAGTATCAAGATCAATATGGTCTATCCCTGTAAATGCCACTGAAATAAATTTTAATTTTGAAAGTTTTTCAATAACGGATCTAGGAAATTTAGTATTAGTAATAACAATAATTTCGGCATCTTTACAACGGTTAACAAGCTCGTCATCAGATTGCACTCTATTTTCATAAATAATGATATCATGACCTTGATTTCGAAGCGTTGATAATTTTGAATACAGTAACTCGTTAGAAATTCCTAATGGATCTGAAATTACAATTTTCAATTTACTCGAGTATGTAAATTTGAAAATGCAAATAAACTTATTCGCACTATTCCAAACATAGTTAATTTTGAGAACTGGGATTATTTTCAACAATTTTCTACTGATTGTTTACCTTGGATAATTTGTAAAATAAAATGAGAGAAAAAATAAAGTAAAAATTATCAAAGTAAAACATTTTTGATGGTTTAAGGATAAATTCCACGCATTTCAATCGCTTTAGCAACTCGATGAACAGCAACAAAATATGCAGCAATACGGTAGGTAACGTTTTTCTCTTTGACTAATTCATGAACACTGTCAAAAGCCCGAAGCATAATTTTATCCAATTCTTCATTCACGCGATCTAAGTCCCAGAACAATGCCATACGATCTTGAACCCATTCAAAATATGAGCAAGTAACACCACCTGCGTTAGCTAAAATATCTGGAACTATATCAATACCTTGTTTATTTAAAATCTCATCCGCTTTTGGAGTTGTAGGTCCGTTTGCACCTTCAACAATCACTTTACATTTGATTTTGTCGGCATTACTCTCTGTTATTTGATTTTCTAAAGCACATGGAGCCAAAATAGTGCACTCTAATGTCAAAAGTTCTTCATTTGTGATTTTTTGCGCTTTTGTATATCCTTCTAGAGTCCGATGGGCAGGATCGGAGATGTAAGCAAACATTTCATCGATGTCTAACCCGTCAGGATTGTAATAACCGCCAGAAATGTCAGAAACAGCGATTACTTTATATCCATATTGTTTTGCGGTCAAAGCGGTATACTGTCCAACGTTTCCAAAACCTTGAATCACCAAAGTGCACTCTTCTGGTTTCCATCCATGTCGTTTTGCATATTCATGAGCAATAAAGGCAACACCGTGACCAGTTGCTTGAATACGACCCAAAGAACCTCCAATTTCGACCGGTTTTCCAGTACAGACACCATGAACAACATGACCTTTTTGCATTGAGTAAGTATCCATTATCCAACCCATTTCGCGGGGTCCAGTATTCATATCAGGTGCAGGAATATCAGTTTCTGGGCCGATTACGTTAATAATATTGGCAGTGAATCGTCGTGTTAAGCGTTCTAATTCAGCTTGAGACAATTTTCGAGGATCCACACGGACACCTCCTTTTGCACCACCGTATGGAATTCCAACACAAGCACATTTCCAAGTCATCCACATTGCGAGTGCTTTTACTTCATCCATATCTACATTTGGTGCATATCGGATACCACCTTTACCAGGTCCACGAGCAGAATTATGAAGGACACGAAAGCCTTCAAAGACTTTAAGTTGGCCGTTATCCATTTTTACAGGAACGGCGACTTGAACCATCCGAGTAGGATGAGAAAGATAAGTATAAATATCTTCATTAATACCCATTGCATCGCAGGCGAGTCGCAATTGCTTAAGCGCGTTTTGAAAGGGATTGGTTTCGGTTGACATAATATTCATTTCCTAAATATTGATGAGTGATCATAATTGACTGAATGATCATGATGATCATGATGATCTTGATGATCATATAAAGATATGTATAAGAGATATTTACATGTGATCAAAGTGGGAAGCAAAATGTCGTAAAAGTGAAAAACAGTGCAAGAAAAGGGAAATGAGTGGGTAAGTTGATGCCAGATTTGAGTGTAAGGAGTGCTGATAAATTAAAAAAAACATGAAGTTTCACGATAATCTTTCTCCCTCATCTAGCACTCTGACATAATATCACTCATTTAGATGGTGAAGATTAATGTGAAAGGTCATGAAAAAAAAAAATAAAAAAATAATGACTAATCTGCAGTCGATTCACATTGAAATTATAACTCTTCCATTCCGATTTGCTGAGCATTTGCATATTGTGCGTTTGGATCTGCTCTAAATTCAGAAACATAGTAAACTGTGCCAAATATTTTAGTATTTACTCCTAAATAGACTCTTTCAGCACGTACATCGCCATCTACAATTGTATCTTCAATATCTATCTCATTAACAGCAATAATTGATCCGTGAATTTTCGATACTTTTCCAGGACGGTGAAATTTAAAGCCAATGACACGCACACCGATGAAAACTTTTCTTGCTTCAATATTTTCCATCACTTCAATTTTTCCTGTTATTTCAATTGCATTATTAGAAAGAAGAACTTTTCCAATTGAAGCATTACTTGAAAATTTTGCACCAGCATCAGCAACTACTTTCCCTCCAGCAGTAAAATTACTGGATGCATGTAGATAACCGCTAACCAAGACATTTTCATTAATCGAAGCAGAACTGCTAAACTTTGCATCTTCATCAACTTGAACAGAACCACGACAATTAAAGGAACTTGATGCTTTTAATCCACCGCCAATAACACAATCACCTTCAATATGAGCAGAACTGCTAAATTTAGCATCACCATCTGAAGTTAACAATCCTCCAGTTAAAAAGGAGGAGCTTACATGAAGCTCTCCCACAATTACTTCTTCGCCAACTTTTGCAGAACTGGAGAAATGTGCCTCTTCTTCAACTGACAACCGTCCTTTACATTGAAAAGAACTTGAAGATTTTAAGCTTTCTCCAACAATCATATTTCCACCCACTTTTACACTGGATGAAAATTTGGCATCTTCTTCACTTTGAACTGTTCCATCAACTTTAAATGACCCAGAAGAAGAAATACCTTCTAAAGCAATTAAATTCCCACCGATATGCACACTTCCACTAGCTTTAAAGAAATGACATTCGATATCACCATCTGAACGGCAGCTACCGCTTACTTTAATATCCCGATTATATCGACCAGGAGGGATATTTACTCCTCCACTGACTTTCATGGGAGGTTCTTTTTGAATTAATTCTTCGTTATATTCATCATGCATGATTATCACATCCGATCTATTAACCGATGAAATGTTTCAATCACTTCTTCGGGTTTACTTTTGTATTTAAAAACATCTGATTCTAGTTTTCCATCAATTCCTTCTGCTACAAGTTCATAGATTAAATTTTCTGCGTCTTCTGGAGTTTGTTTAAGTGCTTGGGCCAATTTATCAATGGGAATACCATTTTGAATTCGAATTAATCCAGTAATTCGTTTCTTTAAGCGTTCTTTTTCTTGAATTGAAAGTCTTCCATCAGAATAAGTTTTTTCAGTTGAAGATCGCCTTGATTGTCCAGGAGAAGACATGTTTGCATTATAATTAGAAGATTTTGGATCATTTACTGCGAAATTTGATTCAGAACGCCTAGTTGTAGAAGAATATGGATAAGAGTTTTGAATTTGTTCTTCAACAAATTTTGACATTTTTTTCCCGAATTTGCCTAATTTTTTACCCATTTTTCCTAGGTCTTTATCCAATCCTTCTAAAGACTTCATACCTTGCTTAAATTCTTCCATAGCATCCCTTATCATTTCAGAAACAGAAATCCCTAATTCATCAGCTAATTGCTTCCAATCATCTTTCATATTTTCAGGAAGGGTGAAATTAATGCGTACTTTTTTATTTCGCTCTCGTTCTTGTTGCGTACGGGCTTTGATCTGGGCGATATTCAATCGAGTAGTGGTTTTTTCCACTGCAATTTTCAATTTTCCCATCATAGAACCCATTTTATCCAATTTGTTATCTAATTTTTTCCTGGCATTTTCAGCAATTGAACGAGCCCGTAAGGCTTCTTTCTGGATAACTGCATCTTGAGTTGCTGTCGCTTTATCATATAGATTGGCGGCAATAGCGGCTTTATCTAAAAACTTAGCAAGATATTCACGAACTTCATCTTGAAATTCAACAGTTTCTTCATGAAGATCAATGGCATCTTCTAATTTATCAAGTACATCTTCAGCAACATCAGGAGAAACTTTTTTAATTTCTTTGGAATCTTCTCTAATAGAATATAAAAGTTCTTCCAGCTGGGCAAGTTCTTCTGAAAATTGTTCAAATAAGGATTCTTCTTCAAACATAAGACATCACAAATGGTTTATTAGGTGACTTTGAAAATGCGATTATTTTGGAAGTTTAATGATTGAAATATTTCGATGTAAATATTGGAATAATAATATGGATTTTGCTTATATAGTATGAATAATAAATTAATAGCGCAAACCTTTCTGAAAACAATCGTGTTCATAATAGTATTTTTCATTAGGATACTTCTTTATTTTTTTAAACATAATAATCACATTTTCAGTGTGTATTAATTAATATATAGTGTGTATTGAATTTAAATCTTTGGTAGAATTTAAATTGTAATGATGTTTTTGTCGTGTTTTTTTTTTTATTTTATTTGTTTTTGATTTCCTTTGATGTGTATTGTTCTGATGTATTAAATACGATAATCCGTTCCTGGCGAAAATTAGTAGTTTTCTTCACAAATTTTTGCGATTTTCTCAAGATAATCACATATTATGACCTACATCCGCCATAGTCGATAAGATTGACCCAATAACCAAATTGCCTAAATAGCCTAATTGACAAAATAATCTAATTAGCAAAATAACCTAACTGACAAAATAATCTAATTAGCAAAATAATCTAATTGATAAAATAATCTAATTGAAAAAAAACTGTAATGAGTGAATTGACCTATTTATTATTTATCTAAATTAACCAGATTAACCAAAGTAGCCAAGTGTTCAAAATCTTACCATTGAAATATTTTACTATTATCTTATACATTTAATATCTATTATCCAAATAAACAAATAAAAAAGTGGTCTTTCATATTATGTAAAAACGTATAAAAGTGGTCTTTCGTATTATGTAAAAATCATATAAAAGTGGTCTTCCATAGAAGGATAAATTTAATTACTTTTAATCGATCCTATTTATAATGGAAAAAGAAACAGCCTTTAAGTACATTATATTGGAATTTCAAAATCAGAAACTTCCGTTAATTCATGAAAGATCCTATGATCTTCCAAATACAGATAAAATAGTTACAATTATTGGTATTCGACGCTCAGGAAAAACCTTTTTTCTCTACCAACAAATAAAAAAAATACTCCAACAAAAAATACCTAAAGAGAGAATTGTTTATATTAATTTTGAAGACGATAGATTATTTCCAATTAAACTAAATGATATGAACTTATTTTTAGATGCATATTTTAGCCTCTATCCTAATAACAAAAATAGAAAGAAATATTTCTTTTTTGATGAAATACAGGTTGTTCCTCATTGGGAACTATTTATACGGAGATTATATGATAAAGAAAATGTAAATATATATATAACAGGATCTACTTCAAAGATTTCACTAAAGGAAATTTCTACCGAACTTCGTGGTAGAACAATCCCTATTACATTTTATCCTTTAAATTTTAAAGAATTTCTTCATTTTCGTGATGTTAAGGTAAATAACAATTTAAAATATAGTGAACAAAGACATCAAGTGAAAAAATTATTTGAAAAATATCTTTATGAAGGGGGTTTTCCTGAAGTTGTTCTTTCAAATCAATTAAAATCGAAAATATTGCATACGTATTATGAAATGATTGTATACAAGGATTTAGTTGAAAGATATTCGGTTAGAAACACAATGGCATTAAAATTCTTAATCAAATATCTTCTTACAAATATAGGAAATATTTTCAGTATAAACAAATATTATCACAAACTTCATCAACAAATAAAAATCAGCAAGGATACACTTATTGAATACACCAATTATTTGGTTGAGACAAATTTTATCTTTTTATTATCATTTTTCAGTTATTCTGTAAAGCAACAGCAAGTTAATTCCCCTAAAGTCTACTGCATTGATAATGGTTTACGTAATACAGTTGCATTTAGTTTTTCAAAGGATGAAGGCAGATTAGCTGAAAATCTCGTCTTTATTCATCTTTATAAGAAATACGAGAATATTTTCTATTGGAAAGGGAAAAATGAAGTTGATTTTGTTGTTTTATTACCTGATAATAATATTAAATTAATCAATGTCTCTTATTCTGATGATGAACTTGACCAACGGGAATATAAAGGTTTTGAAGAATTTGAAAAGAAATTTCCAAAAAAAAAGTATGAAAAATGGATTATAACAAAAAATCAAGCAGGATACCAAAATCAAGTAAAATTAATGCCGCTTTGGGAATGGTTAATCGAAAATTAGAAAATAAAAGAAAATTAATGAATTTTTCCTTTAATTTTAAATTTCATCGATTTATATGTTATTTTCTAATATATTATTATTTTAATATTGTTGGTCATAAATTTTCTAAAAAGAATTAAATTTAACTAATCGTTCTATACTTGTTTTATTTTCAAAGATTCGATAAAACTTATTGTATTTTTAATTGTTAAATAAATTCCAACTATATTTTACAATTTAATAAATAAGTAATTCTACTTTGATTTAGCTATAGGCAATTAGTTGAAAAAAGTAAGCAAGTTATGTATATCAACATTGAATTTAGAAGAAAAATTATTTTTTAATCTTGCACATTTAACTATGATTCTCTTGCCTTTCTATAATAGTGATCTCCACCTCCATTCACCTTATTCAATTGCAGTCTCCAAAAATATTTCATTAGAAACATTAAATCAGACAGCTCAAATTAAAGGTATCGATATTTTGGGGACTGGAGATATCACACAACCTAATTGGCGCAATTATATGCGGGAGAATTTGAAAAAAACAGATGGAGCATGGAGATTTAAAAAAACAGCATTTATTCTTCAAACAGAATTAGAGGATAGTGAATCAATACATCATCTAATTTTACTTCCAGATTTCTCTTCAGTTGACGTATTAATAGAAAAAATTAGACCATATGTAAAAAATATTGATGGAAGATGGGCAGGTAGGCCACATGTACACCGCACACCTCAAGAATTAGTTGAAATTGTTTCAGATGTGAACGGTTTAATTGGTCCCGCTCATGCTTTCACACCCTTTAAATCTATTTTTAGACAGGGAAAATTCAATTCGCTAAAAAAAGCTTATGGGACAGCGGTGAAAAAACTTGCATTTTTAGAACTGGGATTATCAGCAGATACATATCTAGCCGATAGGATGGAAGAACTTCAAAATATTACCTTTCTCAGCAATAGTGATGCACATTCCGAAGGATTAGATGCAGTAGGCAGAGAATTAAATAGGTTTTCCATTGAAGAACCCACATTTAATGAACTTGAGAAAGCACTATTACGAAAAGGAAATCGTAAAATAATTTTAAATTTAGGATTAGATCCCCGTTTAGGAAAATACTACCAAATGTTTTGCTCAAAATGTCGTAGAAGAGTCTTAAGATCAATTCAGAATAAAATAAAAAACAAGAAGATCATAGATAATAAACAAGAAATATCAAAATACTTGAATATTTTTGGATTTCCTTTGAAATCTTGGGATGATACATTCTTATATTACGAATTTCCAACTAAACAGAGAGAACAACAATTTCTAAAGTTAGTAGCAAAGAAGAAGATCGAATGTGAAGCTTGTCGCAAAATCATTCTTAAAGATCCTAAACGCAAGAAAAATAGCAAAATTCCACATCTTCAACTCGGTGTAAGTGAGCGAATAAATGATTTAGCCACTTGGGATAGTCCTCATCATCCTGATCACCGTCCACCTTATCTTCGTATGATTCCATTAATTGAACTATTAGCAAAAATATTTAAAATAAAAACCCTAAAATCTAAAACCCTCAATCAACATTACCAAACTCTCGTTTCTAAATATGGAAATGAATTTCATATCGTTGTTGATTTAGATTTAGAAAATGTTAAAAAAAACCTTAATACGAGCAAATATGAACAGATGTTTAACACGATTCAAGCATTTCGCAATAATAATATCACCATAACTCCTGGTGGAGGGGGAAAATTTGGTGAAATCAAATTGTAGTCAATTTTTTATGATATTTACAGTCTTAAATCGGATGCAATAGATCTTTAGGATGATTGCCAATAAAAATTTGGAGAAAAGCATAGTTTCTTGGAAAAGAGCATATTATTAACTCAAGAGTCCCCCTAATTCGTACCTTTTCTAATAATCGAACATTTTCGGTAAATCGCCCTCTTAGTGTAAATATTTGCCGAATTTGTTCTATGTTAATCCCAAAGTTATCGAGAATTTTCTGTTTTTCATGATTTAATACAGGATATTGAATGATTTGAATATTTCCCAATTCTACCTTGCAAGGTGTAATCCACCAATATTCATCTCCTATTACTTGTGCTTCAACTTCAATTTTTCCAAAAGTTTGAATTTTCTGATTTTCAAATTGATTAATTTTTGCATATGATTCACGATTTTCAAATTCAAAATAACGAATAAAGAATTCTCGATTTTTAAAAAAACCTTGATGTAATTTTCTAAGTTCCATATGAGTAAATGTGTGAAAAGGAATATGATGAGCAGGAACCCTCATTTTATATAGTTTTTGTAATTGTTCTACAGAATAAGCTCTTATTTTTGATTTATGAGCGCCCTTCTCCTCTCGAAAAAGGTTTGAAAGATACTGTCTCACTCGCAAACTTGCATCAAAACCAAAAATAATCAGATCAATATCTGAATTCTCATCATCCATTCCTATTAGGCAAGATCCAGTAATTCCAAAATGGTTTTGGTCTAATCCCGTACCTTCACATAATTCATGGATAAAATCTGATGCATCTTCAATAACAACACTGTTTTTAATATTTCTAAATGATTCAAATTCATTTTTTTTGTTTATCGAATTAATTTCTTCAGTGATGATTTTTTTTTGATCTTTTTGTATATTTGTAAATTCTATAGATTCGGGATAGAAATGATTTTTAATTAAAGAATATGGAACAAGTGGAATTAAAAAATCACGATTCTTATGAGAAAGAGGAATATTTGGAAATATTAATTTTAGAATTTCAAATTTAGCAGCTAAAGATTTTACTTTAAAAAATGTTTTAGAAGATTTAATTCTAGGTTTTTGATGAAAAAGGTTAACAATTTTTGTTTGATTGATATTATTTATACGACTTTGAGGAATATAACGGGGAAGCGCCACCACAGCACCTTTGGGATGCTGAAAACCCTTCACTTCAAAAAAACTTCCATCAATTAACTCAATAAAGTCTCCTTCCAGAAATATGCTCATTTTTTTCCTTAATTTTATTTGGAATCAAACATTTATCAAAATAATGAAAATGGAAAATCTTATCCGAGAAATGCTTATACAATTAGGAGAAGATCCAGAAAGAGAAGGATTATTGAAAACTCCAGAGCGAACCGCCAAAGCAATGAAATTCTTAACACAAGGATATACACAAGATATTCAAGAAGTAATTAATGGTGCTCTATTTGAAAGTGAATCTGATGAGATGATTATTGTTAAAAATATTGAAGTCTATTCAATGTGCGAACACCATATGCTTCCATTTATTGGAAAATGTCATTTAGGATACATCCCAAATGGTAAAATTATTGGTTTATCAAAAATTGCTCGAATAGTTGATGTATTTGCTCGACGATTGCAAATCCAGGAAAGGCTTACTAAGCAAATTGCAGATGCAGTTATGAAATATACAGGTGCAATGGGAGTAGGTGTTGTAATCGAAGCACAACACTTGTGCATGATGATGCGAGGTGTTGAAAAGCAGAATTCAGTAATGACCACGTCATCAATGACAGGGGTTTTCCGGAAAGATCCAAAAACTCGAACGGAATTTCTGAGTTTAATTCAAAAAAGTTGATTATTCATTAATTAAAACAATTTAATTGCAAGAAATCAAATATGAAGACAGAATAATTTGACAATAAAAAAAAATACTTCCCTCGTTATTCTCTTATTTGTCTAATTTTTCTTTCTTTTTTCATTTATGATGACGATTTTTTATCCATTTTAATGTATGGTCAATAAATTCCGTTAAATGTTCACCTTGAAACTCGTGAGTAGCACCTTTTACTTCAATATACTTCTGCTCTGCTTTATTTGGAAGAAATGAATAAGCTTTACGCGTCCATTTAGGTAAAACACCATTATCTGCATCTCCTTGTATGATTAAACAAGATTCAGTAAAATTCTGTAACCTTTCTTCAATATTTATCGCCCAAATAGTATCTAAAAAAGATTTTTCAATTATTAATGGTTCATTATTAGCAGAAGGAACACTTATTGGTTTTCGACTGAATATAGCTGCAATTCTCATGAAAAAACCTTTCTTTCCAATGATCTTTCGCATATAAAAGGCAGGTGCCCAAAAGACGGTCGTAATTCGTTCAGGAATATTGGCTAACAAAGATGTTAGACCTCCAAAACTTAAACCAATAATGCTTATTTTATTAAAACCTTGATTCTTACTCCATGAAAATACAGATTCGAGATCTTTTACTTGTTGAGTGATTGTTACAGGTATTCTTGGGTTTTTTCCTGAACCCGAAAAATCAAAAGTAAGTGCAGCAAAACCGATCTCAGTAAACTTCTCTGCTGTAGCTGGAAAACGTCCCCATTCATTCTGATCACCAGTAAAACCATGGCATAGAATTACAAGATCACTTGGGGAAGAATTATCTTCAGGTAAATATAGAATTCCACCTAAAGTTTGCTGATTGCTTGTTGGAATTTGAAGTTCTCTTTGATTCATAAGATCATATCCTTCAATTTAAAATTGAATTAACTTATATTTGAAAATTATTTTTGTTTATTCGATCAATCAATTAATCAGATAAAAAAGCATGAACAGACTAATTTTGCTCAAATGCAGTTCCAAATTTTAAGGCTAGCTCTGCTCGGTAAAGTTCTTTTCCCAAATAAGCCGCATGATCTAATCGACTAACAAGATTTTTCTTAAAAATATTTTTATAGAGTGATTCAGCATTATTACCAATAAAAATTCGTGGTTTTTCATTATAATTAGTGTAATGTACAGCAACTATCTGATTTTTGTCAAGATCGACATATATTTTAAAAAATCCTGAGGGATCCATCTTTGCTTCTGTGATATTGGGTGAAATTGTGTAAATTTCTGCTTTTTGCTTATTTTTCCCCTCTTGATTTTGAAATAACATAGTAGGAACAGGAGTGTATTCCCTCTTGGATTTGAAAGAAAAGGCATTCATTCCCAAATTTATTGGAGGTGCTTTATTTACTTTCGCTAAAAACATTAAATTAGAACTTTTTTGAAATTCTGATATAACCATATGGCATTTTTTAGAATGTTCTGTTAAAAGAACACCTGAAATCTGCAGTTCTGTAAACAATGAAGAAAGCAAGGCAGTAATTCCTGGAGAATCTGCATCCATCAATTCGATTACATTACTTGCGCCTGCAAATAATTGGGGAATTGGAAGATTGTTAAAATGATAAAAACTTGATTTCTTCTTTTCGATCTTTAATTGTATTTGATTTAATTTATTTAAATTTGAATGATTTTGATTTGAATCATTAAGATTTATTTGTTCCGAATTCGGATCATCTTGATTTTGAAGAGTGTTAATTAAATGCCGAAGAATCCAATATCGTTGGAGGGAATTAACCAAACCAGGGCAAATCGGCGTGCTTAACAAAGGATCTAAAAGGATTTTCTTAAATCCATAAGAACTGACTTTATAATAAAAATCAACTAATATTTTCAAATACGAGGATTCTAATGGGCCAAACTGTTTAAATTTAAATAGAAAAGGCAAATGAGAATTATCATAATAGAATTTATAATCAGAAGGAGAGAATTCTGGCGGAATAAGACAAACTACAGTGATATCTTTAGGTATATCTTTCAATTGATCAAAATTATTCGGTGTTAAACTTAAAACCATAGATGCCCCATATTTTACTGCAGTGCGTATTTCTGAGGCATTTCCACTGTCAATTGAAAAAGGAACGGCATATTTTTTTCTTAATTTGGGAAGAATCTCTTGAATTCTCGCGCAATGTTCCTCATAAGACACACAACCTAAATCAATTATATCAGCGCCATGTTCAATAAGTAATTCAATTTTTTTAAAGAGAAGGTCGTTTGAAAGAAGAGGAAAATCAACAATTTCACCTAAAACAACTGGTGGAAGATGGGGACTAAAAATAACATCAGGAAATTCAGATGAGAGTGAAAAGGAAGGACTAAGGGAGCCATTTTTTAGTGATTTGAGAACTTTTTTTATATGTTTATTAAAATTCTCTCGACCTAAACTATAAGGTGTGAATTCTGCGAGTTTTAATGATTTTAGATCATTAATTGATGTCTGTTTTAATAATTCGGTAATTTGAGATGCAAATTTTGGCCCTTTAATAATTGGAATATGAATTGTTTTTTCTATCTTATTTGGATTCCATGGTATCAGCCCTGAAATCATTATCAGATCATATTTTTCTAAAGAAATTTTCTGCAAACAGTTCAGAATAGATTGCGGTGAACTAAGCGAAATGACAGATACAGGACATTGATGGACAAAAAGTTGAAATCGATTATCCACAAATTGTTCATGTAAAGATTCTAATTGTGAAAACGCTTCTTTTCCTGTTACTAAAAGAATCTTAGTTATACTCATATTAAAACCTTAATTTAATGGAAAATTTTCTTGAACTGCTTTACATAAATTTAGAGGGTTCTCAAATAAAGAAACTGTAGGAAATTTTCGTAAAGATCGCGCGTTTTGGCTGTTAAAATTATCTACAGTAATTTGGATTGTTTCGCCATTTGGTGTAATGGTTGAGATAATACCTGGTTTTAAATCACAAGGAACTGCGTAAATTGGGCCATTTCCTTTAATCATTTGTGAAAAGATATTTGTTATTAATGAATCTGCAATTCCAACATTCATTTTTCCAACAGAATTAGCAGAAAGTGGACTGAGAATTAATAAATTATATGCATGAAGATTAAATTTAGCACAAATAGGAAATCCAGGTGGTTGATCTTTTTCACGATATATATGTTTAATCTCCTGCGGATGCAAAGACTGCAAATTTTTTAAACTGTCATATAATCTATAAGTGTTTAATACAGTCTCAGCAGCTGCAGATAGAAAAATATCAATTTTCCATCCTTTTTCAACTAAAACTGTGAAACAATCAATACTTTCTTTTAAGAGATGACCAGAACCAGTAATACCCCATGCTATTTTTTCATGTCCCATGATGAAATTTTACTGTACATTGATTTAAATATTTAGCTTTTTTTGGATTTGTGTTAATTAAAAAGAGATAAAGTGATAAAAAAGAAATGAGATTTGCGAAAAAGATGTGAAAGATTAATTAAAATATTCGCGCGCTTTTTGTTGCTGCTGAAAAAATTTGACAAATTCACTGCAAGAATACTTCTCATAATAATAGCTTTCTTTCTGTTGATATTCACTGAAATAATAATATCCATTTTTATAAGCAAAAAATGCAGAATATTTTTGAATCACCATTATATTTTTCCTTCAAATTTTACGTTTAAAAGAATTTCCTTGACAGCAATCAAAATAAATTTATTTTACAGCCGTCAAACAAATCTTTTTATTATGGCAATTAAAAAAACAATATATGACAGAAATTAAGTCAAATGTGTATAGATTAGTTTGAAGCGGGGCGAATTTATTCTGGATTTAACCCCAATGTCAAAGATTTTTTCCTTTAAAACGTTGGAACTCGCTAATCGATATTATTTAGCATGTTTTTTTTTAGGACAGGGAAAAAATGGCAAAGAATTGTTGATTTGGATGAGCGAAGTGAAGTTAGAAGGAACTATGAACACTGTGACAGTGCGAATAAGTTTATTTAAATTCTTCAAAGGGAAAATAGATATCGTCGAGAATTGTTCCTTTTGTTTCAAATAATCCCAAATGATCTAGGAGGTCTTGAATTTGCCCTCCCAGAATTCCTTCTGCAATAAGACAAGCACCTTGAGCCGCAGTTTTCGCTTGTTTTGAGTAAGATTTTAAATAATCAAATTCAAATAAAGGGTTTTCACCTAATTTAAATAATTGAAGTCGTTTTTGAAGTTTATTTTTCAACCATTGAAGATCGATCCCTGAGCCAGTCAACAGAACTATAATTTGATAATTTGAAGAAGAACGATAAGAAGAATGGATTTTTGTAAAGTAAAATGAGCTTGCAAGTTGGAGAAGGGCTTTTGCTATTTGTTCGATCAGCATTAATTTGATGGGAGAATTTTCAGCTAATTGTTTAAACCTTTTATATCCAAGTTGATTCTTTTTTATATTGTCATAATTAATATTGTCATCTATACTCTTATTGTTTGAAATCCTAAGATCAAAAGACGATAATATTGAATCAATTCCACCTTGATAAATAGACTTTTTAGATTCAATGTGATCTTTAGCTAAGTAAACGAGTTCAGAATCCATTCTTCCCATTGACTTAAATCCAATTAGATTGCTTCCACCAATACCATCAATAATTTTGCCCTTTTCTACAGCAACAGCTGCAGAAAATCCACGTCCTATTTCTAGCATTATATAATTAATTTCTTGAAATTTAAGATCTCTTTCATTCGATATTTGGTTAATTCCTTGAACCACATTGCATACTTTATCTGCTGTTCCCATATCTATTATATTTATTTTTCGATGACGTGGCACAGTTGAAAAATGCTTCACTCCAGGGATAATATAAATTGGTATTGAAAGGTCAATAGACACTTCTTTCAAAAGATAAAGAACTTGGCTTAAACCCATTATTGCTTGTTCCTTAGATGAATGTAGCGTAATTAGAGAAATTTCATGTTGTGAAATATTAGAAATATCCCTAAATGGCAGACCAAATCCACTAGGCGCGGCAATTGCATCCAATGGAAGCTGTTCTTTAATTAAATTCACCACTAATTCAGGATTTGCTTTTATTAAAGAAGAAGAAAGAGTAAAATCGAAAAATGTGACTCGTGAATCACCCTCAATCTCACATCCATAAAAATCCCATGAAACACTCCCTGGATCAACGCCCAACACCCGCATGAAAATCAATATAGTTAGGATTTAGAGATTTTTCAACTTTCCCGAAAATTCTTTTAGTTCAACAACATATACTAAATAAACATGAATGAATTCTCTTCAGATAGAATATATGATGATTTACTCACTTTCAAGCCATTTATTAATTATGAATCAATTGTTTGTGTATTTTTTCCCAATACAGAAAAAAAAATTAATGCTGCATGCATTGGTGTTCATTTTACACCAACAAACGAAGTTTATATTCATGCATATGAAGATACACATACAAAAGAATTGTTAAATGTCGGAACTCGCTTTTCTATCAATTTTTCAGAGAATTTTTATGAATACGTTGTGGCGGCTTTAAGACGGAAAGATCATGATGAACCCATAGATGAATTGCCCAGATCAGCTTTTTTATTAACTGATTCTGTACCAATTCTAAAAAGCTCATGGGCAGCAGTTGAATGTGAAGTTTTAGATTTACCTTCATCATTACTTGAAAGACCAGTATGTAAACGGAGAGAACTTCCAAATATTCGTGCTCGAATTATTAAAAAGGAGGTTTTCCGACTACCTATATTATTCAATAATAGATCTATGAATCTATCAATTGAAGCACTAATATTAGTTACCAGAATTCCTATTTATGAAAAATACTCAAAAGAATTTAATGATGCATTAAAAACATATAATATTATCAAACGAAAGATCATTAGTTGGCGAGATATGGAAAGATTTCATCAATCTTATGAATTAATGGATAATTATCTGATTGAAAATGGAGTAAAACCCCAAGATGTATCATTTTTTTAACGATCTATATCTTTTTATAAATTCTTCCCCAAAAATTGGAATTCCATGATCTAAGGCATCTAAAATATGTTTTCTCTTTAATTTCATCATTGATTCAAATTCTTCAACAGAATAGCAAAATAAGTCAACTGCAACATCAGTTGGTAAATGCTGAACCATTTTTTTCGTTCTTTGCATATAATCAGTATCGAAATTCCCGATAATTAAAAGATCATAATCTGAATAAAAAAGAGCTTCATTGCGGGATTGTGAGCCAAATAAAATAAATGCATGAACATCATAATTATTTTTGATATAAAAGATAAAATTGTGGAATTTACTTAATATCTCCTGCTTTATTTTCTTTTTAGATTTTTGGATGATCATAGTAAAATACTCACTTTTTAGATTTTTGAATAATAGAATAAAGATAATTTAATATTTCTAAAGCTTTATGCATTACATCTTCTGCCGCATTTTGGTCATAAACATCTTTGGGAGTCAATCCAGGCAAAACATCAGGATATCTTGAAGTTGTATAATGTCGATCGAGCTCCATTGCATAGCTTTTAATGTACGCGGGAATGTCATTTAAATTAACTTCTATTTCTTGGAATAATTTTGTGATAGAATGCCCCCATGGTTGAGAATTAAATTGAAAATGTAAAGCTTTCACCATTTTTTCAGCCGCTTGTTGAGCATGGAAAACCGCTCCATTGAATTTTGATGCTGCAATCAGTATTTTTGCCATTTCATAATCATTCCAAGCTTCTTCTGCCCAAATATAGCATTGCTTGCGAACCATAATTCTCTACTTTATTTATGAAATATAAATACTTAAAACCTTTGAAATTTTCAGCCTAAATCGAGGCAAAATTCATCATATTCTCTTTTTTCCCGCCTATTTGTATAAATTCGAGTAGAAATCTTGGAATTAACTTGAAAGAAAATGGTATTGTAAGTAAGATGTGTACCTTTGTTAGGAATTTGAGTGGGTGTTATGAAGATCTGATCATCCCAAAGAATATTTAATGCACCATCAAGGGATTTCTCGGTATTTGGAAGCAGAATTTTGCTGCGATCCCATCGTCTTTTAGTTGTTGAAACAGAACTGTCAGGAACGCTAATATCTGCAAATTTAGGAGCAATGTAATGATTAGGATGAAAAAAACGATCTTCAATTTCTGTTACCGCAAAATCATTTCCTGTAATTTCAACATTTACTGCTCGATATTCCTTAAGACTGGCAATGTTATAACTTACCCCACCAGTTCGGGGAGAAAACCCATGAGCTCGTTCTACAGCCTGCTCAATTGATTTTGATTCGAGCATCCACCTACCTAAAACAGTGCGAGGAATTCCTACAGCACCTATTGGATCAGGAACATAATTGCAGGTAATAACGATTCCATTGGAATTCATTCCATGCGAATAACCGGGAATACAGCCAGGGTATGTATGACAAAATATAGTTAAATCTTCACTTAATTTCATCTGCAAATAATAAGAATTTTCACACATCACTTTGTTATGATCTTCGTTATGAACCAACAGTATTTCTTTTTGAACACCGTTTTGAACGACTTTTTTTGTTTTAAAAATAACTGTGGAACAATTTTCATGTTCAAATAAGTGGAATAAATTAATTAGCAAAATTTTTTGATAATCAATACCCGAACCATCTGAAATCCCGTGAATTTCCTCTAAATACTGCGGAAAATGATTTTTGATTAATTTTTCTGCAGTTTTTACTTTTTGAGGGTTTCTATGATCATACTTTTCTAAATTTTGTATTCGAATACTTTTTTGAAGCACATTATTTATTTGATTTCGAAAATTCTGTCCAACTTTAAATCCAATTTCATAATTAGAACCTTCCACTGTAAGAAATGGAAAATACTTGAAAGATTGCTCAACCATTAAAATAAATAACATAACTCTGAATTTGAAAGTTGACATTTAGCTTATTTTTCATTAAATAAATGTGAATAAACAAAAAAAAAAGAAGATCTAGCATTATAATTGGGTTATATTTTTAATAAACATCATAGGATAATTTAAATCTGACATCCATTGGACTCGACCAACAACTTTCCAGTTTCTATAGACTACTTCTACTTCTGCTTGAAGATTCTTACCAGAAACGTATGTATAATCATATTCATTAGATTTGACATAATGATGACTCATTCCTTCTTTTAAATCAGCAATTTCCACTTTAACAGACTTAACAAAAGGTTGACATTCAATTGAGGCTTTAATACCAGCAGCGATATGTTTCTTTGTCTCTTCATCATTTTTAATAGGTGCACCAAAAACCAGATGAAATAATGCAGCTAATTTAATCCCTAATTCAAATATTGCGATTTCTCTATCTGATACATCAGAAGAATGATAATCACGAGCAAGGTCTTCCATATTTAGTATTATTTATTATGAGTTATAAAAGCCCCGCGATTATCTGGTAATGTTTCAAAGATTTCAAATATAGGAGCATTTTGAAAATCTTGTAGAAAAGATTGAATATGCTTCTTAAAACTCTCTAATTCAAATGATTTTTCTACAATTGTATAAAGAACTGGGCCAAAAGATGAAAGTCCTATTGGTATTTGATAAGAATTATAAATATTTGTAAGTAAGGAAGGTATTATTGAATGTTGAAGAGATAATTCAATTTTCTTAAAACCCATATTATTAATAGCCCAAATGCCATCAGCTAATACGGTCAAATTTTGCTGTAGAATTCCAGGAATTACTTGAAATAAAAGTCGATGAGCAATTTTTTCAACATCAGATTGCAGTATCGGAGTATAAACAGAAAAGATTGAAACTTCTTTTTTATTTGCGATTTCTTGAGACACTTGAGGAAGAAGTAAAATTATCTTCCACTTTTCTGGAAAATCAAAGTGGAAAAAAGGTAGAGCAGGAAATGCATTTGTGGCAGAAGAGGGTAAGAAATTCTGTTTTTCGGCTTGTGGTCCAAAAGTATGCCCCAAATCAAGGTGAAATCCTCCTTTTTCGAAAACTTGGTAACCAATTCCAGAAGTGCCACCGCGTTGAACTAATTTTGTCAATTTTGAAACTGAAAAAGAAAGTTTGTAAATTTCACATATTCCACGCGCAAGAGAAAGAAGGATTTGAGTCTTAGAGCCAAAACCCTTATGACTTGGGATAACTTGATTGATTCTCACAAAAAATGAGCGCGGAGATAAGGAATATTCTCTCTCTAATTGCTTTAAGACAAAGAATAACAAATCTTTTTGTTCATCATTACCTAAAAAATACACTTTACTGTCTTTAAATTCAATTAACTTAAATTTATTAAAAGATGACTCTGGAAATTTATCCCAAAACTCAATTTCTAAGTGTGGGTTTTGAATTCCAAAACCAAATCCTCCATCAATCCGACCCAAACTTCCATTTAGGTCAATTAAGGACATATGAATACGAGCAGGAGCATGAATCAAAAAATGCATTACACTGAATGTAATTAATGCAAAGTTTGATAAATTCATTTGCTTTTTTTTCAATAATTAGTGCGAATAAGTTTAATTTATTAGAATTAGTTGACAAAACATGACCAATTTAGAGGGTATTGCGCGGAATTTACTTAGACAACAAAAATCACGTGAAGAAATAATCGAACATCTTATTTCAGAATATAAAATCTTTAAAACCACTTCTTCAGAATATATACGTCAATTTGCTGAGGCGATTATTGATGAAGTCCAAATATCTGAAAAAATAATCAAAGATGCAGAAAACCGAAAGAAAATCTCTCAATCAGAAATATATGATGAAATTATATCTCCAATCCAGACTGGTATCAGCATGGGTGAAGGAGGCGTAGGGTGTCGTGGAGAAGGTGATAATATTATTCATCACTATTTATCAACAATTAGTCGAACTACAAATACACCTTATATTTCACCACTTTCTTTAGACGATGCAGGAGCAGTAAAAATAAAAATTAATTTAACCAATTTTAAGGATTTAGATAATTCAGAAGGTTATGATTTTTCAGAAATTTCAATAAATAAAGATATAGAAAAGAGAAAAAAAGCAAAAAAATCCTTTGAGCAATCTTCAAATAATACGATAATTGTTGTTTCAAAAATGGAAGGAATGCACAGTCGTCTCAGTGATTTCCCTTTCTTAGCAGGATTTCATGTTACCCGCGCTATGCTTCGTGATCTTTATGTAAAAGGAGCCCAACCGATTTCGATTATGGTTGATGTTCATCTTGCTGATGATGGGGATATAGGAAAACTTCTAGATTTTCAAGCAGGAATCGCTACTGTTGCTGAACTTGTAAATGTACCTATCACTGCTGGTTCAACTTTAAGAATTGGGGGAGATATGGTAATAGGAGATCGTCTTACAGGTGGAATCGCAGGTATTGGGATAATGAAATGCTCCTATTTTAGAAAAAATATTCAAGCAGGAGACACTATGATAATGACTATGGGTTCAGGTGGTGGAACTATATGTACTACAGCTTTATACCACGGACATCCTGAAATTGTCAAGGAAACATTAAATATATCCTTCATTGAAGCAGTTAAGACGATCTATCAGAATTCTGAAATATGTAATCGTGTCCATGCTATGATAGATATAACTAATGGAGGCTTACGAAACGATTTGTTAGAAATTCATACCGTAACTTCTCTGGGATTTGATGTTAATCTGGAAAATGTACGCCAAATGGTTAATCCTAAAATACTAACCTTACTTGCAGATGCTTCTGTGGATTATTTAGGTGTTTCATTAGATAGCTTGTTAATTTTCTGCGAAGATTCAGTTAAATTGACAATAATACAAAAACTTCATGAAAAAGGGATAGAAGCGAAAGAAATAGGCAGAGTCCAAGAAAGTGATAAAATAATTTTCCATCAAAGGAATAAACGAGAGATAATTAAACCAAATTTTCGGGAGTCTGCATATACATCTGTAAAAAAAGTAATAGAAAAGAACGGAAATGAGCCAAAAAATTATACTAATTTAGTTGAAAAGGCATATCAGCGTGCTCAAGAAAAAAAGAAGGCAGTAATTAACCATATCCGCAATAATATCTAAAGTAAATTAAGAACATTTAAAAAAATCAAGAACAACTAAGACTAATCAAGATTCTGCGTGAGCTCTTAGATATTCTAATTTTTTTATCATGATTAGAAGATATTTCGCAATTTGATCCATTAAAGATTTGTAATCCTTATAATTATTATATAGTGCTGGATCAGGCAGCTCAACCACTTTATTTTCTGCAGCTTCAGATAATAGAATGCATTTTTCCCTATATTTTGAAGGTAGTAGAACATCTCGATGATCTTTTGTCATAACAATCAACGCTGTTGCATTTCGCAAATCTTCCTTATTTTTTCTCATATGTCGAGGGATATGTTCTTTAATGCGTTCATCTGAAACATGATAATCTAATAAAGCTTTTGCGGTAAATGGATGAATGATTACATCTTTTTGCAAAATAAATCCTCCACTTTGGATTTTAAAAGTGGAAATATCCAAAATAGGGCTTTCTTTAATCATTTTTTCAAATAATATTGCAGCAAATGGAGAACGGCATATATTACCAGCACAAAGAAAAATTAAATAAATTTTTGACAACTCTTGCATCTTCTTCCAAAATGTCTCATAATTCATAGATCTTTCAGCCGTATAATTTTGAAAATAATTGCTTGAAGATATTAAATCATTTCTTACTAAAAATTTCGTTAGGAACTCATAAAAAATTAAAGATATTCAATAAAATAGTAGCAAAGAAAAAATAAGAATTTGATTTATAATTTAAATCAAAATTACTTATAATAGGTAAAAGTCTTAATTTACTCAGTAGAAGCAGGAATTCGGCTTATTTTTGATTCAAATTCTTCTGGAGATATTTCGATATCTTCATCTTTTGCAATTTTTCCGCGTTCTCGCATAATTTGACGAGCTAATAACCATAACATTTTAGAAAGACTTTTTCGACCACGATTATTACTTGGAATTGCCAAATCTATGTTATAAAGATAATCATCAGTATCAATAAATGAAACAACTGGAATTCGAGCAAGTTGTGCTTCTGCTAATGCTTGTTTGTCTGCATGTGGATCAATCATCAATAGCACATCGGCTTCTTTGAATTGATCAATCAGAGGATTAGTTAATGTTCCTGGAATGAATCGATCTGCTAATGCTTTTGCCCCTGTAACTTTACAAAAAGCGCGCACTGGAGCACGTCCATATCTACGAACAGAACAAACCATAATTTTTTCTGGATCAAAAGAAGCAAGAAATTTCGCTGCTACTCGTACCCGTTCATCAGTAGCAAGTAAATCAATCACATACAAGCCATAAGAAGTTGTTCGATAAATCCACTTTTCACTATGAATTGTTTTTAATTTAGTTCCAATATGAACTCCCGAGCTTAAATAATCATTTCGTGGGATAAGTAAATTATCTTCCTTTTCTTCTTGTAAAACTACTGTTTCATCATCGAGGACGATTTCTTCAAGTTCATCTTCGCCTTCATCGACTTTATCTTTCTTTTTTTTATCAACCATGAATTTTCACCTAATATATCGCATCATTGAAGGATTTCATCAATCTAGATTTTTCCTTCTCACGAACGTCCAGAAACTTTTTTTCCAATGATAGAATTCACTATCATCTGCTGAACGATTTAAGTAAAAAAGAGGTTTATTTAATATGAATTTTTTCGTTTTAGTAAAAAATAAAGATATCAAATTATATTGATGTTATTCAAAAATGCGAGAAGAATGATAAAGTGATAAAGTTTACAAATTCAAAATGTATAAATTATTTAGCAGGTAGGTTATTTCATGCCAATTAACAATATCAAACTTCGGTATACTATCGCGATTATTTGGAGTCTAGTGCTGGCAATATTTGGAGTGTTTATTTACAGCAATTTCACATATCGTGGAATGCGTTTACAAAATGATATTTTTCCAAATTTTGTAGCGGGTTCATTTAATAGAATTACTACGGGTTTATATCTTTTAGTTGGTTCTGGATTTTCTGCTGATCTTTTTACTTTATTTTCTTTACAAAACTTACAAACTTATGGATTTTTTGGAGTATTATTTGGCGAAACTTTATGGCCTACAATTTTAACTTGGGGATCAATTGGATTAATATTTGGTATGTTTGTTAAAGGAATAAAACATACTGTTATAACTGCTCTTACCTTTTATGCTGGAATATGTGTTATTTATTTTGTTTTTGCCCTTCTTGCGGGAGTAAATCTCGCAGGAGGAAATTTCTTAGCAACATTGGGAGAACTTTTAACTGGTTTTATCTTTATATCTCTTTCAAGCATATTGGCAGGCTTCATTAATGGTCCTCACTGAAATTAAAGTTAATCAAATTGAAATTTCTGATTTTTTTTGGAATAGTGTATTACATCGAAATCAAGAAATTTCAATTATCCATCAATGGAAAATGCTTGAGTTATTTGGTAGTATTGATAATTTTCGGATTGTTGCTGGATTAAAAAATAAATACGGTGCAGGATTTCGAAGGGGGTATTTCTATACTGATTCTGATGTTTACAAATGGGCAGAAGCTGCATCTTGGTTGATACTTTTAAATCCAAACAATTTTCAGTTAAAAGGATATTTAGATGAGTTAATCGAAATTATTAATCAAGCTCAAGAAAAAGATGGATATTTATTCACTTACAATCAATTCCATTTTCCAAATCAGCGCTGGAAAAATTTATCTATTGAACATGAACTTTACTGTTTAGGTCATTTGATTGAAGCAGGTATTGCACATCATCATGTAGATTCCCTTTCTATTCTTTTTGTTTGTGCCCAAAAAAGTGCAGATTTGTTGGTTCATGATTTTCTTCATTCTTCTTTCTTTGAAACTCCAGGACATCCAGAGATTGAATTTGCTCTTTTGAAGCTCTATGAAATTACGCAAAAGCATGATTATTTTGATTTAGCTCAAAAATTTATCGAATTTCGGGGAAAAAATCGATTTTTTGGCTTAAAATTGCTAAAAGAGAATTTTAATCATATAAAAAGAGAAAAAAGAATAAAGAGACAAAAAAAGAAATTTGAAAAAAAAAATAAGAATAATAACAATAAAAGTCTACAGAATTCTCAAATCAAAAAATTAATCCAAAAGGACTTTGGATTCATGGAAACAATGATACCAGGCGAAAAAAGAAAATTTTTAATGCGTTCACTTCATCAGTTTTTTTCAGGTATTTATTTTCAAGAAAATAAACCTTTTCGGCAAAGAATACATCCAGAAGGACATGCTGTTCGGTTTGGTTATTTCCAGGCTGCTGTTACACGTTATGCTCAAGAATTAGATGAAAAGACAATTTTATCTAATATTATAGAATGTTGGGAAAATATGGTTAAAAAATATATGTACATTACAGGGGGTTTGGGATCATTACCAATTGTTGAAGGTTTTGCTCATGCATATGAATTACCTAATGAAACAGCATATTGCGAAACTTGTGCAGCAATTGCGAGTATATTATGGACATGGCAGCTTTTTTTAATAACAAAACGGCCTGAAATGCTTGATATTATTGAATTACAGCTATATAATGCAATGTTGGTTGGCATGGGAATTGAGGGTGATACATTTTTATATCGAAATATCTTGGAAAGTGAAGGAAATGTTCAAAGGAACCATTGGTTCCTAACACCTTGCTGTCCTTCTAATATTTCACGAATTTTGGGACAATTAGGTAAGTATTGTTATACAGTTGAAGCTAATAATTTATTCATCAATCAATATATTGGAAATACAGCAAAAGTTGTTCTTCCTTTAGATAATTGTGAATCATTAGGTGGAAAAAAAGTAATTACAATATCAATACAAATGATTGCAGATATTGTACAAGAAGGAAGGATAAAATTGAGTTTTAAAATCCAAAAACCAACAAAATTCACAATTTTGCTACGTATCCCTTACTGGGCATCCGATTATAATATTGAAATCAATGGAATTATATTTCAAATGAATATATCAGAAAATCAACCAATTTATACCAAAATGCAACGATTAAATAGTAAGTCTCAAATTCAATCAAAATGGATTCCAATAACGCGGACTTGGAAGCAAAATAATCAAATATCAATCCATTTTCCACTCTTTATTAGGAAATTGTCTTCACATCCAAAAGTGAAATCAAATAGAGGAAAAGTGGCGTTAGCAAGAGGGCCACTTATTTATTGCTCTGAATCAGTTGATAATCCTCAGATGAAAATAGGTCCTTTAATTTTAAATGAAAATTCAAAAATTATGTTTGAATACAACCGAGAATTGTTAAAAGGGATTCCAACACTCTTAACTACTGATATTAATGGAGATCAAATCAGGTTTATCCCATATTTTGCATGGGCTAATCGCGCTCCCTCAAAGATGATTGTTTGGATCCCTCAGCAACAAAGCCATCCTTTGAAAGAGAAACCTTAAAATATTTAAATAATTACTCTCATTGGAGAGAATCTTATGCGACGAAAGGGTTTAACTATTTTCTGGCCCCAATATTTTGATCATAATCGATCCATTCGACTAGGGCGGCGAATTCCAAGAGATTTGGCAATATCACGCCCAACTTCTTTGGATTTATATGAAGCAGCCCAACATTTAAAATATTATGTCGAACATGATAAAACAGCTCGATATCCTCGCACTTCTTCTGATCATCCAGGTAGGGTTCTAATCGATACAATGGGTCAAAAAAAAACATTTGTATTGCATAAATTGGCCCCTGAAATCAAGAAAGTTAAGCAAAAACGCAAGGATGCTGCCCAATTAGCCAAAAGGAAGAAAAAACATCGATCAAACAAAGAAATTCTTCAAGAAAAACTTCGCAAAAAGCAATATGCAAAGAAAAAAAAAAACAATTAAGGAAATACAATTTAATAGAAATAAATTCAAAGAAATATATTGATCACAATGATTCTAAAAAGAAAATTGGGTGAAAAAGGGAGATTCAAATGATTGTTATATGTCCAATTGCTGGAGTCGGTTCTTATTTACAACCTTTTGTGGTTTCAAAACCTAAGGCACTAATTAAAGTCGCAGGAAAACCAATTATTGCTCATACATTAGAAAGGATTCAACAAGTTGTTCCCAAAGGAACCACTATAGTTTTTATTGTAGGATATAAAAAACGATTATTAATCGAATATATTAACAAACTTAATGAAAACATGGACAATTACTTTCAATTAGAATTTGTTGAACAAGAATCATGCGGAATGAATAACGATAAGCCATTTTTCTCAGGAATAGGAGATGCAATTGCTTTAGCGAAACCATTTGCAGATAATAAAGATTGTTTTATCTTTTTCAGCGATCGTCTTCCAGTAAACAACTATACAACTTTATTACAGCAATGTGAAAGTAATAACTATGATGGAATAATAAATGTGCAAGAAGTTGATGATCCCGAAAATTACGGAGTATGTGTTTTGGACGAACATCAAATCGTTCAAAAAATCTATGAAAAACCCGTATCATTTATATCTAAACTCTCAATACAAGGTGCGTTTTTAATTAAAAAATCTATTTCAAAAAGATTTATGGATTATTTAATAGAACAAGCGAACACTCCACTAATTCCAGGGGAAACACACAGTTACGTTCCAATTATTCAAAGATTGATAAATGAAGGTGCAAAAATTGGTATTAATAAAATGGAACAAAAAATGCTTGATTTTGGCTCATTAGATAAATTTTTAGAGGGAAATAGAGAATTATTAGAATTTGATAAATCATCACAAAATAAAATAAATAAATTACGTCAAGAGGGTAAAATTGTCGAATCTACAATAATATCGCCTGTTTTCATTGGAGATGAAGTCTGTATTTCTTCTTCTATAATTGGTCCAAACACTTCCATAGGAAATAAGACCAAAATTAATCGGTGTATTTTATCAAATACAGTAATTGGAGATAATTGTGATTTAAATAATTTTTGCACGGATTCTTCAATTATTGGCGATTTTGTTTCTTTAGAAAATATGATCAAAAATCGACTCTCGATTGGTGACGATTCATCAATTATTTCCTCAAAAAATATATAGAAAACTTATTCACACAACGAATATTAAGAAAAATTTAGTGCAAAAAAATAAGAATTTTTCAGCTTTTTACCCTTCTGTAATTATAATTACATGATTATGTATCAATCTATTCGATCTTCAATTCTATTGTAACTTTCAAATCTAATCTAAAAATTAAATAAAAATAGTATTAAAAAAAGGTAGATTATTCTTCTTTCAACAAAATACCATTAATTTGCCCTGTTTGACCTGGACGGCTTGTTATTCTAACTTTTCCTAATTCAGTTTCAACAATTGCACCTTTAGTTATGATATTTCTACGCTGATAATCAACAGATGCAGTATTTTTATCTAATCGGGTAATTTTTGTGCGTGTTGTAATTTTTGTATCAGGATCAGAGACATTAACAAGATTGGAAGAGTATGCTTTTATTTTAATATTTCCACCGCGGGTTCGGACAATTTTCTTTCGCTCATCTGCTATATGGGTTTCAATCGGATTACGACCCATACGAGCTTTACGTTTTTTATGAGCAGTTTTAACTTTTGCGCCCGAAGGTTTTCGCTTGGATCTTTCTTGATAATTAACCACGATATATCACTAAGAACTTCAACGTAGGATTTAATTAAAATTTTTCTCTTTCCATACACGATCGCAGAATCCTATAAAGTTAGGCTTGTGATTTTATCTGTTTTAAAATTTACGTTCCATATTTTAGGAACTATAATTAGAAAAAAGACATATTTTTCATTTTATGTATCTACAAGAGTGAATTGTCAAAATCAGAAATAAATGAAGTCTTGAATTTTTCTTCAATTGTTTGAAAAATTTCCAGAATAATTTTTTCTATTTTTTCACCAAATCTAATACATTTTGTTTCTGTTAATGATAATTTACCCCATTTATAGTACTCAAACTGATTTGTAAGGTGAATAAATTGTCCGGGAAACCGTGGCATAGTTTTTAAGGATTTATGAAAAATCTTGCTAAGAGAAAGATTATAATGAATTAAATAATGATAAAACAAATTAAATAAATAATTTGGATCTAATTGAGATGAATTCGATTTTTTGATATTGTTTGATTTTCTATTGAAAAAATGACACTTTTTTCTATAAGGAGAATATAAGAATGGTTTATCATTAGCAAGATCTAAGAAAATAAAGAATGTTTCTCGATATTGAAGATAATCTTGAAATATATTTTGGAAAATAAGATTATTTTTCAGCTCTTGATGATCAATACCAGAGAAAACAACAAATTCAATATCTATCCAATCAAATGGGGCATAAACTGAATTGATTTGATGTATAATCGATAATATTAATGAATTCTGAAACAAATTGGCATTTTCTACCATTTCTTTTTGATGCAAAGTATTTTTTTTTAAAGGAAATTGCATAAATAAATTACTTATGATTAATAATAAAGAACAGAAAAGAAAATACATCAAAGACGGGAATTGAAGAAAAAAAGATGAAAATATTGAAAATAAGCGCAATGTATAACCAACTATTAATACAATTGTTAAAAAAACTGAAGAAAAAGGAATAATTCTAATTAAAAAGAGTAGTTTTAGAGGTAGGAATTTTCTTGAATTTTGATCAAAAGGAGATATAATGAATATTTTTGCTAATTTCATGTCAAATTCTTTATGTTTATTTGAAATAAAATCAAAATTAAAACTTCTTCCCGTTTGAAGTTCTGATTTAGAAAAGTGAAGGTGTTTCCAGAAATGAAATACATGATCACTTATTAATGATAATAAAAGTAAACTTATAGTAAAAATTGAAATAATCGATGAATTACTTAATGGAGCAAAAAGGAGAAAAGTTGAAGATAAAACCCACCATATTAAAGGAATTAAATTATTAAAGAAAGAATAGGAAGAATAGGAAAAAGATTTAATCTTATATGAGTAATTATTTTTCTTGCTCCATTCAAGAAAAAAAATTGGCCATTTATCTTTTTTATGCATATTTTTTTTTGAGAAATCTTGAAGTATGTGATAAATTTGTGAGAAAGAGCATTTATCTTGAATAGAATCTATTTTCTTCATCCCTAACATTCATTTAGCATGGAATCTTTATAAGCATGATCATGAAAACCTTGTGGGGAATCGTCGGATTACCTGGAAGTGGGAAATCTCAAGCAATTTCTTTTGGTAAACAATTTGCACCAGTAATTGTTATGGGAGATATAATTCGGGAGGAAACACTTCGAAGAGGATTGGAGATAAATCCCGGAAATTTAGGTAAAATTGCAAGAGAACTTAGAAAAAATGAAGGAAAAACAGCAATTGCGCTTCGATGTGCGGAAAAGATCGCACAAATCCAGAGTTCGATCATAATTATTGATGGAATTCGCTCAATGTATGAAGTTGATTTTTTTAGAGAACGTTATACTTTAATATTGATTGCATTAAGTGTTTCTGAAAAAATAAGATATGAACGCTTGAGATCCAGAAATAGAGCCGATGATTCTCAAGAAATGCAAATTATACGCCAACGAGATGAACGTGAATTATCATTTGGACTTAGAGATGTAATTGATAATGCATATTATATTATAGATAATAATGGAAGTTTACTTGATTTGGAGCGTAATTGCATTGCACTTTTTCAGAAATTAAGAAAAAATTCAAAAGAAGGGAAATAGAAATTTGATAACATTAACATTATTCACTAAAATATATCCGTCAGAAGATCCAAACATTATCGAGCAAATTTTAGCACAATTTGGAACATCAGAAAAGATAGAGATAAAAGATTCTTCAGAATCACATGTAAAAGAAATTCAGATGGTATTTCATGGAAGAGAGAATACTAACTTTATATTTTCACAAATAAGAAAAAACCGGACTGTAGAAGCTTTTCGACAATTTTTACTTGCAAAATTAGAACATGAAACTCATTCCATTACTTTCATGATCAATAAACAAGTATTGACTAAAGGAAAAATAGTACTTTGTAAAACACCTTCTGAATCTCCTTTGGGTCCTGTTTGGGTAACCTTAGAATCGACAAATTTACCGATATTGATTGATTATCTTTTTCCACCAACTGAAAAAGGAAAAGTAATTGAAGCAAAAATAATACCTGTTGAATAATGAGATAAAAAGAAATTAAGTAAAATTATCAAAAAGTACCTTTTTTTGATCTTAACGCCAACAATTCTTTTTCAAATTCATCTGCTCTGCGTTTTTCTTCTTCAGCTTTGCGATCTGCTTCTTTAGCTCTACGATCAGCATCTTTAGCTCTAAGATCTGCTTCTTTAGCTTTACGATCTGCATCTTCAGCTCTTTTTCTTTCTTTTTCAAACTTCGATAATAATATTTCATTTTTTCCTTTTTTTAGTAAAACTAAGCGGGATCGGGGTTTTGCGCCTAAATAAGTTCGATCAAGCTTTTTTAAAGCAAGATCAAATGGAATTTTGGCAGGTAAATCTATTCTCGCATGCTCATCAATTATTTTATCTTCAATTATCATATAATCATTTAAATCAATAGAACCATACGACCCTTTTTCATTTAATATATATACACGTAAAAAGGGATGATTAAGCACCTTTCGAGCAATTGGATAAGGAAGAAAAATGACATAAATTGAAATCTTTAGTCTTCGACACGTTTCCAATATTTCTGAAAGATCTTTTCTCCAAGTACTTTTTGAAAGAATATTAATCGCTAAATCAGGAATACGATTTTCAAAATCAGAAGCATTATATGATGGAAGATCTTCAGGTATTTTAAAATTCAAAAAGAAAGAAATGTCAAATTGAATATCTACCCTTTCACCTTCAATTGAAAAATAATGATGCAAATCCCAAATCGATCGATGTTCAGGAAAATTAGAACATAACACATCGAACAGATATGAAACTTCTGCAGAATGGGGTTCACTTTCTCTTCGACCAATTCTTGGTGGTTCTCTTTCTGCTTCTTCTCTCAATTCCTTTTCATATTCAGCATCCATACGAGCATGTCTTGTAGAAAAAAAATCCGGTCTTTCACTATGTTGTGTCATGAGGAAGTTCACACTTTTTTATTCAAAATAATAATATAAGATGAATTTTATTAATATTACCTATAAATAAATAAAGGGAGCAGATTTTTTAGAATCCATCCATTTCTACAAAAGGAAAAGCCAACGATTATTTCTCTATTTGTTTGTTTCCTTAAATGATAAAAAAGTAGTGTTAGCTAGTTCAAAATAATGATATCAAAGAAAACATTAAAAAAGTTTCTAAAAAAAGAATTTAAACAATTATTTACAGATAAAGAAAAATTCTTCTCTAACTATGATTTTTAATAGCTTTTGCAATAGTTTCAGCTAAAGATGCTTGCATTGCAATTGAATCTAAGGCATCGGTACCAATAATTTCAGTTGTTCCTGCAGAGATCAATTTTACAACTGCATTCCCAATAAGTAATGGGTGAGTTCCTACAGCATAAATAGTTGTAGCACCCCCTTTTTTTGCAATTTGGATTGCACGAGCCATGGTTCCTCCAGTAGCAATTATGTCATCAGCAATTATTACTTCTCTACCTTGAACGTCAATCTCACCTTCCATAGTAATTTGCCCTGTTTTTACATCTCGCTTTTTTTCAAATTGAACTACAGGGATTTTTTCACCTAAATGACGTGCAAATGCTCTCGATCTTTCAAATGCACCCTTATCGGGACAAATAACAACCGGATCAGATAATCCTCGATTTTTACATGTTTGAGCTAAAATCTCCATGGGATCCAAATTAAAGGCAGGAATGCTTAATACTTCAAAGACTTTAGGTGCATGCACATCTACTGTATAAAATTCCGTGGCTCCAGCTTGTTCAACCCATTTTAACAACTCTTCAACAAAAATTGCTTCACCAGATCGAAAAACTTTATCTTGACGTGAATAAGCTAAATAAGGAACTACTACACGAATATGAGCAGGATTTAAGCGTTTTACAGCACTTATCATCATAATAAGTTCCATAAATCGCTGATTCTGATCAGCTACAGCAGATGCTCCTGTAGTTTGGACTATAATAATATCTTGCTTAAAAAAATTGGATTCATCATCAATATCGAGACGCAAATAGCATTCTCCATCAGGAAATTTCTTATATTCAGTTGAGATCACGATTGCATTCAGCAATTCAGCCAATTTAACCGCTAAAAATTGAGAAGCAGGTCCTGCTACAACATATTGTTTCATAATTCTCATCAAATATTTCTTTAAGAAATTAAATTCTTGTATAATGTAAATAACTTTAAAATTGAGAAAAACCTTTTGAAAATTTATGTCACAATCAGAATTAGAAATTACATTAACATTTATAGGAACACCATATGTTTTAAAAGGAAAACTTATTCGATTCCATGCTCCCTTAACAATCCAAGCATTAATGGATAAAACATTGGAAAAAGGATCATTTACATGTCGTAGTCGAGGAAATATCGGATTACCTAAAGCATATTGGATGCTTTTAGTCGAATTAAAGCGCGGCGCGGAAAAACATGAATATAAAGATGTGAAAATTGGTGATATTGTATATTGTCCTCGTCAAGATGCTATTTATCTTATTTATGATCAACCGAAAATATCTCTACCCATCTATTATTTGGGAGAATTGACTGAAGGTATTGAATTTTTAAAAGAGATGCGGAATGGCACGATGGTTAAAATCAAAATTAAATAAACAGAAGAGCTTTTTTGTTTTTTTTTATTGAAAAGTCGAATATAATAAAAAAAATTCGAACTTTATTGAAAAAAGTTATCAATTTCTTTTGAAAGGAATACTTTTTTTAGAAAAAATTACCTTTCAATAATTAATATGATCAAAACAGTTTCTGTTAATCATAAAGGAATGATTACGATCCCGGCAAATATTCGTAAAAAATACCATATTAAAGAAAATTCTAAACTAGTTATTTTAGATCTCGATGGAAAACTTGAAATCGTGCCGATTTATGATGATTTTTCCGAAATTCAGCAAAAATTATCTTCCCGAGAAAAATTTAAGCAGAGTTATGAAGAATCAATTAAAATTGAATTGGAGTTAGAAGGGGATAAATGAAAGAAATTTGCCTAGATACTGGTGTTTTGGGAATATTTTTTTCGAATAATCCGACTTCTCAAGTGAAGCAGCTCATGAAAGAGATTCAAAATAAAAGGATTAATGCATATCTTCCAAAACCTGTATTAATCGAATCTTTTCTTCATATCTGCAAGAATGATGGTAAAGAAAGTGCAAAAATAACTCTTCTAAATTTTCTAAATAAATATCCTGTCAATTTGGTAGAATTTGACTATAATTTAATCATTCAAGCAGGTCAAATTAAATGTCAACATCGTAAAACTCTTTCTTATATAGATTGTATGGGAATTGCCATCGCGTTAAATAAAAGAATCGAGTTCCACACCACCGAGATAAATTTGAAGAAAATTCCTAGTAATATACTCAATAAATTAAAAGTAGTAAAATACTCATTTTAGTAATATACTAAATTTGTAAAAAAAAATGGTAAAAAACTTATTTACACATTTCATATTAATTTTGATATTGTTATTCGATACTTCTTTTTAAAAGAAGATGTTCTTCTTTCTTGCATAAACTCGAACTAATTCAAAAGCAATTGTGCTGGGTAAACAAAGCAAAATACATATCACCCAATCTGAAAAACTTAATGCTGTAAAGTAAAATGTGATACCCAGCGTTTCACCCATAAATTGCTGAAGGGGTAAACTGTAAATTCCTATAACGAAAATTATTAATGAAGGTAAATAGAAAAGAAATTCTAGCCAACCCAAATCTTTTAAGGACTCTAAAAGAGAATAATTAATACGTCGAATTTGTAATGGCATTATTACTGATTCTGTGATAAATAATACTAAAAATCCCATAGTACGAGCTTTAATAATTTGAGGGCTTACTAACATTTCAATTTCCTTTTGAGATAAATTTGGATATGGAGAATCAATTGAACCTGGATATCCTATATTTGCTAAATTTACATCATTGACGTGAATTATATCAAACATGCAAAAATAGTAAGCAATAGCAATCGCTCCACCCATAAGAACAAGTTGAACAGCGAGTATTTTAAGAATATTTGGTGTTATGATTTCAGCAGAATCTCGTGGCGGTTCTTCCATAACTGTACGTGCATTTTTCCCAAAAGTAAAACCAAATGATGGAAAAAAATGAGCTGTTAGATAAATCAAATTAAGTTGCCAATAATACCACATCTGAAAATCAGGATTGGCTGGATTTAACGTGCTAGTAAAAAGTATTATGGCTTCCATAACTGATACTAATACAAAAAAGTAAATTATAGAACGAATCTTCATAAACAATCCACGTCCTTCCCGAATTCCTGTAACAATAGTGCTGAATGAATCATCGGTAATTATCATATCTGCTGCTTCTTTTGCAACTTCAGTACCTTGAATTCCCATAGCCAATCCACAATCAGCCATGGATAGTGCTAAAGCATCATTTACACCATCCCCGCTCATTGATACGATTTTATCCATTGCTTGAAAGCGCGAAACAATAATTTGTTTATGTTCAGGTGAAACACGACCATAAACAGTAGTACGTTTAAAATTTTCATCGGAGAGTTTTTCGATTTGATTACCTTCCATAGCCAAATCATTATCGGGATCAAAAAGACCTATTTTTTCAGCAATGGCTTTTCCTGTAGAAATACTGTCTCCTGTGATCATGATAACGTCAATATTAGCATGTTTGCATTCTTCTACGGCAGAATATACATCTTCACGGGGAGGGTCTAGAATTACCACAAAACCTAAATATGTCAAATCTCGTTCATAATATTCACGTGCATTATCTGATTCAAAATCCATGGTCAAAATAGATTTTGTTAAACGACGATAGGTTAAAGAAAGAATACGATACCCTTCTGCGGCAAACGCCTTCATTTTATTAAGAATTCTATTTTGCATCTCTTCATTCATATCATATTCTTCTTCTCCCAAACGATATTTTGAACATAATGGCAAAATCCACTCAGTTGCTCCTTTACAAAACAATAAATTCGTGTTTTCTGGAGTTCTAAAGATTTTACTCATCCTTTTGATAGAAGAATCAAAATTAAACTCGTATAAAAACTGGTAATTAGAAAACAATGCATTAATATCAGGATGATATTTTTTTGCCAATACTTTCAAAGCAGCTTCAGTCGGCAAGCCCATTATATCCCAAGTTAACTTTTCTTTTTGATCTTTTCGTAATGTTTTTACAACACGTTGTTGAATTTGACAATTATTATTCAAATAACCCGATTCGATTAATAAAGATAGATGTGTATCATGGGAATTTATGTTTATAACTTTATTATCATCTTGTTTGATTATTTTTCCTTCATAAGAATATCCTTCACCGTTTACTTTATAATCTGTATCAGGAGTCCAAATATGAATAACAGTCATTTCATTTTTTGTTAATGTTCCTGTTTTATCAGTACAGACGACAGAAACGCGCCCTAAACTTTCAGTACGTGAGATTTCTCTAACAATAACACCCTTTTGCGCCATTGTTAAAACACCTGTGAGAAGAACGATTGTGGTTAACAATGGAAGATTTATTGGCATTATTTTCATTCCTAAATCAATAGAATCAATAATACCCATCCTAATGGTTGGTTCCCAAACAAATTCATCGTGAAGCCAATAAATATAAAGTTTATATATAATAGAAGTAATAAGCAAGAAAACTACACCAATTCCTAAGTATATAGCAATATGGTTCATTTTTTTGCGTAAAGGAATATCACCAGTAGTGGTCTCTTCCAATTTGGTACTGATTTTTCCAATTTCAGTTTCAGAACCGACCCTAACAACAATCGCAGTACATTCACCAGAAGCAACAAAAGTTCCCAAAAATAGCATATTCTTTTGATCTTGTAAAGAAATATCAACTCCATCTATTCCACGAGCAACAACGGATTTTTTAACAGGTTCAGACTCACCAGTTAAGCTGGCTTCATCTATTGATAAATTGCGCGCGTCAATAATACGACAATCTGCCGGAATCTTATCACCAGGACGTAATCGGACAATATCTCCAACAGTAATTTTATTTGTAGGTAATTCTATGTAATCTCCATTACGAAGTACATATGTGGTTGCTTCACTTAGCTGTTTCAATGCTTGTAACTGCTTTTCTGCTCTTAATTGCTGGACAATTGCAACAATTGCATTTGCTCCAAGAATAATAAAAGTTGGAACAGTACGTTGAATTTCTCCTAAAATCCACATTAAAAAAGCACTAACAAGATATATAATAATTAGTAAATTGATAATTGGGGCAATGACTACCTTATAAAAGGAACGTTTCACTTTTTTTAATTCATTTAGCCCATATTTTGTGAGATTTTGTTCAACTTGGGATGGAGAAAGACCATTTTTAGGATCTGCATTATAAAGCTTAATAATTTCAGATAATTCCATTGAATAAAATGGAGTAATAGGTCGTGCTAACATTTCTTCTTCTATAGTAGCCATATACTTCAACCGTAGAAAATTTCAGTATAGATATAAAATTAAATATATAATTAGTTGTTCAGATTTTCGTAAAAAGACTTACATTTCCTAAAAATTAAAATTAATATTAATAAAAATTACGCATCTTTTTTCTTTATTGAAGATTCAGAATCAGATTGTAAATATAAATCAATTATCCTTTTTTTTATTGCACTTGAACTATTAAGGATATATTTGGTATAAAGCTTTTCTAATCGACGAACTTCTATGTGTCCAGCATTATTTTTAGATAAAAGTTCTTTTAATTTAGAAACACTAATTTTTTGGTTGGGTCCTAAAAGTATGATATCTGGATTTAAACTTAGTGCTTTAGCAAGATAATTGTTATTTTCATTACCCAATGTTGCATATGCAACATATCTTATAGATTGAATAATTTCTAAACGTTGCTGTTCACAAATAATAGGAGGTTGCTTTTTCCACTTCATAATTGTGGAATCACGTGCAAGAATTACATATACTTCTCCCAATTTTGCAGCTTCTTGAAAAAGAAACAAATGACCAGGATGTAATATATCAAAACATCCAGTAACTAGCACCCGCATAATTTTTCCAGATCAATCATTTTTATTGATATTTCTTAAATTATTTTAATGAAGTGGAGGTTCTATTTGATTTTTTCGTTCCCTAAAATTCGTGAATTAGCATCAATCTCAATTTCCTATTGAAATAAAGCTAAATGAGCTTTAGTCCATTCAATAACATTATGAATACCTATTTTTGGTGAAATTTGCGGTTTCCAATCTAAAACCCTTGAAACTTTAGATATATCTGAGATATACACTTTTTGATCTCCGTCACGAGTGCTGTCATAATCAATGTGTAGTGGTTCGTTTAAGTCTCGACTTATTATATCCAAAACTTCCCGTAAAGAAACGGAATTAGATAATCCGCCTCCGACATTGAAAATCAAAGGTTTTATGGAAAAATTTGATCGAAATTGAGAATAATTGGATTTAACATGGTTGATGAAGTGTTCTACTAATGAAATTAAATCAGAAATGTAAAGGATATCCCGTACCTGCTTTCCGTTTCCAAAAATAGTAATTGGCTTATTCAATAATGCTTGAATAACCAAATGAGAAATCCATCCTTGACCTTCAAATCCAAACTGCTGAGGTCCATAAATACAAGACATTCGAAAAATTCCAGCGCGAATATTATATGTTCGACAATATTCTTGTATGTATAAATCTCCAGCAAGTTTTGACACACCATAAGGTGTATGTTTTGTCTGATCAATACCAAAATCTTCAGAAAAACCATTCGGAGGATCTATCAAAGTATAGCGATTCTGATCTTCTTCAATTAAACTTTGATTGATTTTTGTCCCGTAAACTTTGTTTGTGGAAAGAAATAGAAAAATCGGAGGATGAGAACATTGACGCACCGCTTCTAGTACATTTATCAAACCAACAACGTTATCTTGAAAATCATTAAGAGGATTTACTATTGAATCAATTGCAGATGTCTGACCTGCAGCATGAATAATTATAGTAGGTCTTTCAGAAGTAATGATTCGCTTGATTTCCATAGAATTACATAGATTTTCTAAATAAATTTTAACTTGAGGATAATTCTGACTTAAAAAGCGGAGATTAAAAGGAATTTCAGAGGAATCAACATTGTTTATGTTGAAAACACTCCCATTTCGGATAAGATTTTGAAGGGATTCAATAAAATTTGGTCCAGGACGGGAGAGATTATCAATGCAAATTACACAATTACCTTTATCAGCAAAATATTGAGCCAGATTTGAACCGATAAAGCCTAAACCTCCCGTTATCAAGATTCTTTCCATATAAATATAACCACATCTCTTATATGTTCTTTTTATTATCCTTTAAATCAATTTTCTATTCATTTTTACCGATTACTCATTTTTACCAATTACTCATTTTTACCGATTACTCAATTTTACGAATCATAGAATCCGATTTATCATTTTTACTTATTCAACCTTATCTAGTTGATTAAGATTTTGTTTCAATTTGTGCATCTGCAAAGAAAGAGTGACATCTGCTTCAGTCCGAGCCAATATTCCCCGCGCAGCATCAATTTTCTTACGTAATCCAGGTATTAATCCATTTGGGTAATCTAAAGTAAATAAATAATTGTAAAACTCAGACATTTCCTCTAATAAAACAGATGCTTGAGCATAGTTTTCTTCTCTTAAACATCTTAAAATATAACGTCTTAATTCTCCCACTACATCAGCACAAGCATATGCATAATCTTCTACTTCAATATGACAATCTTCAGGTTCTGGAAGGAAATCATGAACAATTAATTCATAGAAGATAATGGCTTCACCAGTTTCTTGCTTTACGATCTGAAGATAATCTTTTGGAAAAGTCCCAGGAGCCTGTGAAATTAGAACATTCATTTTTGATAAATTTTCTTTTAGGTAAACTATTTTTTCAGGAATACTTTCATGTTCATGACGATGCACATTCTTTATGATTTCGCTACACATTCTAACGGTTTGCCGCTGTAAAGGCAATATTTTCTCCCGAATTTCATCCATTCCATCGTAATATGCTCTTATACGAGTAAAAATACGATCAAGTTGCTCTTTCATTTTAAATTCCTACATATAACAAAATAATCATTCATTATTCAATTCTTCTCACATTCTATTTTGCTCTTAAATGTACTAAATTAAAGAAAGCAGATCTGATATTGCATCCTTCATTGGTTTATCTTCATGTAGTATTTTGAAAATTTGGGTAGTTAGGGGCAAATTAATTCCATTTTGTTGGGCAAACTGATGAACTGATTTAGCTGCCCAAACCCCTTCTGCAACCATTCCGTGCATCTCTTTTCGTATTTGAGCAAATGTCTTACCTTCAGCTAATTTTTGCCCATAAAAACGATTACGGGACAATTTTGAAGAACAGGTTGCAATCAAATCACCCACACCTGCAATTCCAAAAAAGGTTTTTCTTGCACATCCAAAATGTTTTCCAATTCGATTCATTTCTGTAAGCCCTAAAGTAATAATACTTCCCTTAGAATTATCGCCAAGATTTAGACCATCACAAATTCCTACCGCAATTGCAGTAATATTCTTAATAGCACCACAAATTTCTATACCTCGTTCATCTGTTAGAGCATAAGGTTTAAATGTTTTTGTTTGAAACAATGAAACAAGACCAGGAAGAATTTCTTCGTGGATTGAAGCAATAACAGTCGCTGTGGGTTGACCCATTGCTACTTCTTTAGATAAATTGGGCCCAGAAAGAGCCGCAATCTTTACATTTTTTGGAAGGATCTCCCGTAAAACCTCAGACATGAGCTTAAATGTATCATATTCTAAACCTTTAGAAACCGAAACTAATTTATATTCCTTCGTAGAAAGGAATAATGGAGCAATTTTCAGAGCCATACTTCTCACAAATGCGGAAGGAACTGCAAAAATAATTACATCAGAGTTTGGAACTACAGATTCTAATTTTGAATAAGCTTTTAAATTAGGGGAAAGCGCAATATTTGGCAAATACTGAGGATTTTCATGCAAATTATTAATGTGATCAACAGTTTCTGACTCATAACTCCATATTTTGACAGATATTCCCTTTGCGGCTAAAAGATTACCTAGAGTAGTCCCCCAGCCACCTGCTCCAATTACTGAGATTTTTGTTTTCATATCTGAAATTTATACTTAATTTTTTATCAATCTTTTTCGTAATGCAATATCTTGAAATTTAATTATATCGCAATGAATTTCTTGAAATGCTATTATGAAAAAAAAGTTCTCCATTTAGCTTTTATCGGTTTTTAAAAGAAGAATCCTTTCAAAATTTGATTGATAATTAAAAAAACAAAGAAAAAATCAAAAATCCTGCACTAAAATTGTTGCTTTTCCTTCTGTTACAATTATACCATTTTGATTTTTAACTATAGTCTCTAAAATTAATAACTTCATAGGAGCTTTTCCTTCACGCTCTTTAATCTTCTTCTCGATTACTGTAGCGATCGCGGTTAATTCATCACCAATATAAACAGGTTTTCGAAATTTGCAATATTGATCCAAATAAAGTGCTCCAGGTCCAGGTAATTTCATACCGATTACTGCACTGATAAGTCCTGAAGAAAATGCTCCATGAACTAAACGTTTCTTAAAAATCGTTTTTGCAGCAAATTCGTCATTAAAATGCAGCGGATTATAATCAGTGGTCAATTTCCCAAATTGTTCTACTGTTTCATTGGAGGTTTTTACTGTTATTTGTGCTGTATCTCCAACGCTAAATTCATCAAATGATTTTACATTAATTTCTTGTGTCATAAATAAATCCCTATTATTTCATAAGCTGGGAAAATTCTTAATAATTTCTTCTAAATTCCAATATATTTACATTCTGTTTGCTAAAAGGTTGAATAACAATCTTAAGAATTTAGAAATAGAAGAAATCAAGATTTACATGGACAAGAATTACTGATTTTTCAAGATAAATAAAAGAATAAAAGATTAGAAAAATAAACTTATTCGCACTAGTTTAAAAAGAAATTTTAAATAACAATTAACTTCTGTAAAGAGTGTGAATAAAGTTCTCTTAGAATATATGAAAGAATAGTAATATCACTCACTTTCAATCTTTATCGAAATACTTTTATTTTAGGTTTCTTATCCATATATAGTGACCAACTGGTCATTTGAAATTTTAGTTAAAAGTTGATTTTCATGGAATTATTCAAACGACTCCCATTAGAAAAGCAAAAGCGAATCTGTTTAGCAGGTATCAAAGAAATTGTATTACATGGAATAGAATCAGCATCTACAAATAGAATCGTCAAAAACGCCAAAATCTCTAAAGGAAGCTTATTTAAATATTTCCAAAACAAAGAAAAATTTATTCAATACTTAATCGAATATTCAAGTAATCTACTTTTATCAGAAATTGCTAAATATAACTTTTCAAGCAAACAAGATTTGCTCGAACGAATTGTTTTGTTAGCAGAATTCGAATTTCTATTCTATGCTAAATATCCGAATTTATATCACTTTTTCCAATTAATCATTCAAAACCCAGTTTATTTGAAATATATTCAAGATGAATATACCAAACAAGCAGTCAATATTTTGAATAATTGTTTAGCAGAGTCTACCTTAAATGGAAGAGTTATCCCCAGTTATCTTTTATCATCAATTCAAGAACTTCTTTATTATACTCTTGCAGGTATTAATCAAAAGTGGTTTATTCTTCCTAATCAATATAATGGAACACTTAACCAAAAAAATATAGATAAAAAGACGGCTCTAAATAATTTAAAAGAACAATACATGGAAGATCTGATATCAAAATTGAATATTATGTTTGAAGGAATAAACAATATCGTAAAAAATATGAAAAGCTTAAATTAGTGCGAATAAGTTTAAATTAGTTTTTAGAAAATACAGGTGATTAAAATCGAAATTACTAGTTTTGATAAGAAAAAGATAAAGTATTTTGTTTACGGAAATCCCATGGACCCTCCCATAGTTTTTATCCATGGACATGGTGCCGATGCAGAAATGTGGAATCTTCAAATTCCTTTTTTTAATGAACACGGATTTTTTTGCATTATTCCAGAAATGCGAGGACATGGTGCATCCGATCCAGTTGAAAAGTTCTCAATCGATAACTGTGCTCGAGATATTTCAATTATTTTAGAACATCTTTCGATAACAAAATGTCATTGTGTGGGTGTGAGTATGGGCGGTTTGATCACACAAGCATTTATAACTGAATATCCTGAAAAATGCCTTTCAGCAGTAATTTGTGATTCATTTTCTGAAATCGCAAATATCAAAGAATACTTGAATGCGAAACTTGCTGTATGGGGCTTTAAACTCTTGAAACATTTACCAAATAAATGGTTTGTTGCCCAATTAGAAAAATCATATAATCATCCAAATGATAAACTTGCCTTGATGTATTTAACGCAAAAATTCGAAAATCCGAATTATAATCAATTATTAATATCCAGAAAAGGAATAAATAAATTCAAACTCCAGAAAGAACTAATCCATTTGAAAATACCGATTTTAGTTTTAGCAGGTGATGGCTTTAATGGATTTCTTGTTAAAACATCAAAAAAAATAGTATCCAAGTTTAAAAGTGCCAAATTAATAATATTAACCGATTCTAAAGATCCTTCCAATTTAATTGTTCCAAATATGTTCAATAAAATTGTTCTCGATTTTTTGAAGAAATACTCCTGTTAAAAACAACTTTTTCTATTTCCTTTTTTCCTTTATTTATATTGAAGGAGAATATAGAATTAACCAGTAGTAATTCTGGTTGATTAAGTTAGATTAGAAAAAAAAATCACTTATTTTAAATTTGCCAATTCACGTTCAATTGCCAACGCTTGTTCATAACATTTACGCGCAACTTGCATGAACATCTCCTCAACATTCGTCCCATCCTTAGCAGAAGTCTCTAAGTGAATCGCGTTCAACCGATCTGCTAAATCTAAGGCATCTTCACGTGATACACGACGATTCTCATCTGCTAAATCAACTTTGTTACCTATCAGCACTAATGGAATATCTCCTGCAGCTTTTTTAAGGGTACTTATCCAACCTGGAAGACGTAATAAGGATTCAGGGGTTGTGATATCATATACGCCAATAGCGGCTTGGGAACCCTTAAAATATATGTTTCTCATCGTTGAAAATTGAGCTTGCCCTCCAATATCCCAGAGCATTAATCGAATATCATTTTCATCAATTTCTACGTCTTTGATAAGGAAATTGGTTCCGATTGTTTGTTTAAGGTCACTTGAGAAAGTTTGTTTAATGAATCTAAAGATCAAGCTAGTTTTTCCAACATTTTGGCTACCAAATAGTGGTACTTTAAATTTATATTGTTTTCGTGGAGTCGACATAATTTATGCCTCGATCAAGAACGAAGTCGATCAATTTGTGCTTGTTTATAGTATTTTTTTTTCTCCTTATAATGCTAGACTTTTTTAGAAATAATCAAGGTAGATATAATAAATCAGATTCTATTTATAAATAATATTTGTAAGACCTAAGTTTTTTGATCATCGCACTTATGTGTTATAATCGAATCATTTAAATCTCCTCGAATCTTTGCTTTCTTATGTGGATATGGAGCATTCTTATTCT
>NZ_JBPLBG010000068.1:0-17219 GCF_054039255.1 Candidatus Harpocratesius sp. | reverse complement strand
GGTCATAGGTCGGAAGTTCCATCTGTTCCCATTCCGAACACAGAAATTAAATTCCGATGCGTTTAAGTAAGTAGTGATATCTCAAATATTGCGAACCTTAAAACTGAGAGACTCCCATTCTTATTTTTCTTTTAGATCGTTTCTAAATGTTCCTAATGTTCTTGTTTATGAAATTAAATGAAATTATGCAAATGATTATCATATTTACTCAAATTATAAAAATTTTAATAATCATTTATCAAAATTTTAAAAGAAAATAAGAATTCGGGAAATCAAATAATGATTTTTCCCGATATATTAAAAATAAAAAGTAAAAATTCTATTGATAAAAAGATTTCAAGTGATGGAAGTATTTTTTTTCAAAAGCTTGTCCATTAATCCAACGGAGTATCTATATCTTCCACCAATTTGCTTCCAGCTACAACTTGGTCTAAAGAATGAATAACGCAATTCATACTTATTAAAATTTCCTGTATTTCATCGTAATCTAAATGAGTTCCTTCAATTATAACCTTACAGGTTGTGGTCAATTTATCAACTTCGTAAACAGTGATATTGACCGAAACATCGCTGCTTGAACATCGATTAATCAGTTCTTTCGCAACAATATTAATTTCGGGGTCAAAAGGCTTCAAGATATCCAAAACCAATCGTCGGATCATAGGTTTTTCAGCTGATTCATTTTCATTAGACATTTTTTTAATTCACTGGGTTAATATTTAACCCTAAGGTATTTGATTCAAGATGAATAATAAATTTTAAGGTGCTTTTTAAAGTTCATTTAAATTCTCGTTATGCATCAAAATGTGAGAATTACGAACTTTCAATAAAAAATTTCCAATATTCTATTTTGATTTAATAATTTTGAATACTTGATTGAAGAATTGGAATTCTTTTATTTAACATCAGATTTAAGCTAGAACAGATGTATTAATGAATTCAATAATAAATAAAAAGCTAAAAGGAAGACTAAAGAGAAGAGCGAATACAAAAAATAAAGATATATTCAATGAATAAAAAACCTCACTTTTTTATTTTCTAATCATTTCTGTGAAAGAAACAAAGAAGATATTTCACTGTAGGTTCAATTTCAGATAATATTTAAATATTTCATTGAAATGAGAGTAGCAATAGAAGAAATCCAATCATAAGCAAGCCCTATAAAAAGTATCAAAGAAAACTGTGGATACAAAATGATAGTTGCAAGTTCAGGAATAATCATAAGAAATCGGAAAGCACATGAAGAAATAATAATAATGAGATATTTCTTAGGATCACGAGCAGCATACCATAGCAGGAATCCGAGAGTTAAGAATTCCACTGCAGCGAACAAGTAAAATAATGGAATCCCCAAATCGATTCCAAAACTATCAGCAACTAAAGGCAAGAAAAAAAAACCAACAGCAATAACCATTTCTATAATCCCGCTAAATTGAAGAAAATGAGTAAAAAAAGAGAGAAATTTACTTGGGTTTTCAATGTTATTGTTATTATTATTTTTTTTCATATTTAATTTCAGTGTAGGTTAGTTTTATTTCAAATTTGCGATTAAATTCGATCTAATATTGATTGAGAATCTAATTTCTTGCTTTTTTTCTTTTCTTTTTTCTTTTTTTTTCTTTTTTTCAACTTCAAATTATTAATTGATACTTCTCTGTTTCCTTCAGCTTTTGTTGTATCTTCAATTTTTTTTTTTTTTCGGTTTTGATATATTAAAATTCCAATAAATGTTACAATAACCATAATACTTCCAGTAATTGATAACACAATAGTTAGATTTTGTATATATTCTTCGCGATAAGGGTTATTTTCAGAAAAAGCGAATGGAAGCGAAGAAGATTCAAGATACAGACGAATGAAATATGAATTTGATTCATCATTTGGATTTACATACTGAACTTCTGCACGAAGTAAGAGGCTCCAAGTCATATCATAATATAATTTTACAGAGATTTGATTATTTAAATTGAGAGTAAGATAATAAGTTGGTAAAATGGGGTTATTTTTACGTAAATCTCGAATATCTGGGCTAAACTTTGGTGAAGCCACTTCTGGATGATCTTTTCGTAAAGTAAACATTATTGGGTCAGATACTTGGAAAAAAGGAATTTGCTGATAATCATGAAGGAAATTTGTTGGCCGATCTGAACTATTAAGCCAAAAAATGGTATAGGTTGAATTAATTGTAAAATTTTGATTTGAATTTGCATCATTTAATCGTTCTCGCCGATATGAGAATTGTGTGAGTAAAGACACATTATTTTCATTATTTGCCAAAAATCCAGCTTGTTCTTCCCCAAATATAAAAGAAAGAGCATTAATTACGGTAGGGTTTAAAATTTTCTTCGACAATCGATATTGAATTGTTCCATTTTCATACATCAAATTCGTTCCATTAATTTGCATGGAAATTAAAAATTCATCACTGTCTTTTGTTTCATCATTTATTTCATAGTAAACATTATAAGATAGAGAAACATTCTGATTAGACTGTTGAGAACGCTGAGTATGAGGAATTAGTCTTTTATTAGAATTTGGAGTAATTTCACAATTAATAAAATAAAAGTTTGAGGATACTACTAAGAAAAGAAAAATACAAGATATAGATATTAGTATATATTTTCTGAAATTCGAAATCACAGAAAATTTAGAATTAAGGTTGAATTTCACGGTTTATATAAAGCGAGAATATAAATAAAAATTATTCATTTGGAATATGAAATAGATTAACAATCAAGAATAAGAACAAAAAATCAAGTGATTAAGTTTGTAGTTCAATTTTTCCATGAGAAAGTATGAAATTTCTATCTGTGATTTGCTTAATTGAAGGATTATGAGTCACAATTAAAATTGTGGTATTAAATCGCTTTAAATTGGATAAATGATCCAAAATTGTCTGCGCATTTTCTTCATCCAAATTACCTGTAGGTTCATCACATAAAATAATTACAGGATTATTTACTAAAGCTCTTGCAATTGAAACTCGTTGTTGCTCTCCAATACTTAGTTGATAAGGAAATTTTTTCTTTTTAGTTGTTAAACCAAACTCACTCATTAATTCAGAAGATCTTTTATGTTGAGCCTCTTGAGATTCTCTGAGCAAATTCATAGGTAATTCGATATTTTGTTGTACTGTTAAAGTTTGGATGAGATTAAAGGTTTGAAACACAAAACCTATTTTCTGAAGGCGAATTAGCTGTTTTTGTTTTCGTGATAAATCTGAAGTATCAATCCCAGCAATTGAATACGTACCAGAATCATACGTATCAAGTAATCCAATAATATTAAGAAGAGTAGATTTCCCAGAACCACTAGGGCCCATAATACTAACAATTTCCCCACGATTTATGGTTAAATCAACACCACGTAGAACATGCAATGTTTCTGAATATGTTTTATAGCTTTTCTCAATCTCTATCAATTGAAGAATGATTTCTTCTTTTTGATTTATTGTTTTTGTTGATATAGAATTCATTTTTTTATTATACACCTTAATATTTTTGCTTTAATTCAGATAATTTGTATTGACGAAGCCCTATTAGAGAAATTATCAATGCAAAACTGATATTTGCAATACAAATTAGGAGAATATTTTCTATAAATAAATCCCATTGAAATGGATGAAAAATAAAATTCCAACCTTTAGCAAACCCTTTAAAAAAAGTAGCATTATGATTCACTTTTAAAACAATATAAGAATATAGAAGAGAAAAGCTTAAAATTGAAACAGGAATACCGACAATTAAGCCAGAAATTAGCAAAATTAAATTTTCAATAATAACTGTCTGAAAAATAGTATTAGTTTTCGCTCCTAAAATTCTAAATATGTCAAAATCTTTTTTACGACTAAAAATATTCATTAATTCGAGTGAAAAAACAAATATAATAGAAGCACCTGCAGTAAAAACACTTAGCACGTTTACTAAATTATCCATGAAATCCCCAATCTGTCCATGAAGAGCTTCAATTTCAGAAGAAGTTAAAACATCGATATGACTATTATCCATTTCAAACTTATTAATTTTTGAAATATTCTTTTCTAAAGATGACGGAATGAAGATCACAGTAGTTTTCCCATAATTTCCAGTTTTTTGCTCAAGAATTGTATGATCCATAATGATAATTCGATCCAAATAAGAATATTGCTTGCTTATTACACCAACAACAGGAAAAGTATGATTAAAAAGAGTTAATTCCCTTTTATCCAAGTATTCGTTTCCAACTACTATTTCATTCGAATTTTGAGGCCATCGTCCCATTTGAAGATATATCTTATGAAACAATGATTGCTGCTGTAAGAATGGAACACCATAAATATAATTATTATATAAAGAGAGTAAATCTTCATTGTTCGGAACAATAAGAAGAGGAATGGAATCAATATTAAAATATAAATCTAATTCTGATTTAACATCTAAATCTATTGTTGAGCCAACAGGAATGAATTGAATAAAGTTTGTGCCTCGTTCCAGCACTTCATCAAATTCTGGGAATGGTTGAAAGAAAGTTGATGTCCGAGAAGAGTAATAATCTGTTAAAAGTGCCATAACAGTAGAACTCACTAAGCTTGTGGCAATCCCTATCACACACAATAGAGTTCTAATTTTTTTTTGAGTCAGATTATTGAAAATATATTGGCTGAATTTCATTTAACAATTATTCCTCCTTCCTAAAAGTTTGGACTATTGATTGTCGCATAGCACGAAATGATGGATAAATTGCAATAAAAATACCGATTAGCAATGAAACAATTAAAGTTTGAATGTAAATAGATGAAGGAATTTGCTGAATCATTTCTCTAACATAACTGAAAATATTTTTGGTTTCAGCATTCTTTCGAAAAACGTAAAAACCGTACATAAAATATAGATTTCCTGTGATTAAACTGATAAAATAACCAAATCCAGTAATAAGTATACTTTGGAAAAAAATAATAAGACCTATATACTCTAAAGGCATTCCAATGGCACGGAGCATTCCAAATTCTTGTTCTTGATCTTTAACATTAAGTAACATAAGAATAAAAATAAATAACCCACTGATAAAAAGAGGGAAAAGAGTCATAATTACGTTAAAAACATCCAACATCTGATAAAAAAAACCAGAAGCTTCATCCAATTCATCTGAATCAATAAAATCAATAAAGGGGTATTGTGATTCGACAGAATCTTCAAGCGACTGGATTATTTGTGGATTGTTAAGTATGTCAGGATTTCCTAAAACATAAATTACAGTGCATAACCCATCCATATCAAATAAATTTTGACTTAATGAATAATCCAAATAGATAAATTTATCAAAGAACACATTTGATGGATTTAAAATACCAGAAACAGTGAGATTCTTCCCCCGAATAGGAATCACACTCCCTAATGTCAGATTTTCAAATTCAATATTAGGTCCAACAACAATTTCTGTATCTGGATCTTGTGGCCAATTACCTTCTTGCAATCCAATATCTTTCATGTAGAAATTTCGCAAATTGCTAAAACTGATACCCACAATTACATTTTTCAACCATTTAAATTGAGTTTCATTGCTAAAATTTTTGAAAATTATAGGTAATGTATAGGTTACACCTGCATTTTCAAGCAATGAAATGGATACATTATCAGGTATTTGAGATTCAAATGGTATGATCTGAAGTACATTTGTACCCTTACTTAGAACAAGGTAAGAATTATCTTCTAAAAAATAAAATCTATTTACTGTATCATCTAATATGGCAGAATATGCAGAAACACCAAAAACAGCACCCAAAGCAACTCCAAATCCAAGAATGCAAGCAAAATATCGCGCCTTATGTTTTTTAAAAACAGAGAAGAAATAGATGAATAGGTGCATGGATCTTAGTAAAGAATACTTCCCTTTATATTTATACTAATATTTGAGAATAATACAGTTGTTTAAGAATTCAAAAACATGGAATTTTAAAGGAATCTTGAATTTGAAAGGATAATTTTCTTATAATTGATGGAACATGAATGATTTGGAACCTAATCTTCCTGTTTTAATATATAACTTATTTCCTTCTTTAGCAGGAAAAATCACCCAATGGGATCAATTTCTTAAAGGGATTGTAGACATGGGATTTACATGGATATATATAAATCCCATCAATCAGAGAGGATTTTCTGGCTCCCTTTACTCAATAAAAGATTATTTTAAAATAGATCCAAAATTTGCTGTTGATCAAAAAGATCAAGAAACTTGGAATTCTTTCAAGGCGTTCATTGCGCAAGCACATTCATTAGGTTTGCAAGTTATGTTTGATATAGTTATCAATCATACAGCCATCGACTCGGTATCTAATCATCCCCATTGGTATCTTCATAAATGGATTTTACGTGAAAAAAAAACACTTCATCCTATTTGGGTATTTGAAGATATTCAAAAGAAAGATATAGACTACGATAAAAATCAATACCCTTCTGAAGAATATGAACTTATATATACAATAGCACCACCTTACGCCATTAATCCTGCAAACACAAATGAAATGCAGATTTGGGGGGATTTAGCTGAATTAAATTTTGATAGTCCTTATCGAGAAGAAATCACGAATTTTTTTAAGAAATATTTAGCATTTTGTATTAATTTGGGAGTTGATGGATTTCGTGCAGATGCAGCTTATCAAATTCCTGCTGAAATATGGAATGAATTAATTTCTTTTTGTAAAAATATCAAACCGGATATAATATTCTGGGCTGAAACACTAGGGGCGAATTTTCAACAAAATATGAGTTTAAAGTATTGTAAATTTGATTTTATAGCTAATTCAAGCAAATGGTGGGATTTCACAGCACCATGGTGCTTGGAACAGCAAAAATTATATTCTCAAATTGCACCTTCTATCAGCTTTCCTGAAAGCCACGATACAATAAGGTTAGTAAAAGAAACAGGGGGTCGAAAGGATGTTCAGATTTTTCGATATTTCTTTGCAGCTTTTTTCTCTAAAGGTCTCTTAATGCCAATTGGATATGAATGGGGAGAAAAAAAACAGTTAAAGGTCGTATTCACCGAATTTATCGAGAAAAGTCAACCGCTTTTCGATATTCGTAAAGATATTCAAAGAATAAATAAATTTAAATCAAAATTTCCTCTTTTGCAGCAAGAAGGCTTATTATGGCATTATCCTTACGAAAATTTGGGTATTTTGATTCTTCGAAAAAGGGATACTTCTAACAATTCGCAGATGCTCTTAATTTATAATAAAGATTGGTATCATGCTCAATTAGTACAACTGGATGATTTAACGAAAATATTGGATTTTTCAACCCCAATTTATCAATTTGATTCTCAATTTAATTTAAAAGAAATTCAAGATCAAAAATTATATACATGGTTACCACCAAACCAATATCTTTTATATTATCAAATTCGTACTCCAAAATAATTAATAGTGTAATAATGTAATAAAAAAATAGATAAATGGGATGAATGATGCAATTATATTTATTATTCTCAAAATATCTTTTGCATTAAAATTCCAACAAAGAAAAATATTATTCCAAACAACATTGAGAAAGGCAATGCTGGAAGCATTCTTTTCTTGGATAATAAAAGATATAAAGTTAATATTGCACCTAAAATCACACCAAATATCACCAAACCCGCTAAAAACCAGCTTCCATAATTGATAAATACATTAGCGACTAAGGCAGAATATAAAATCAAGTCCCCAGAACCCAATTCTACTTCTACTTTTTTATAATCAATTTCACCTTCTTCATCGTTTTTTATTTGTAAAGAAACAAATTGTTCATAATCACCAACTTGATCAATTCCAATTTTACCTTCTTCTAGCATGTTCTTAATTCTTTTATGAGTTTCCAGCTGATTATCTTGGATCATTTGGCCAATTTTGCCTAAAGGCCCCTTAAATACTGTGAACAAATCCCAAATGGAAAGGAAAATTGCAAAAGCAAAAGTTGTCCAAGTCGGTAGCGAAATTCCAATAATAGCGCCCATAAAAATTGAATAAAATAATACAATTGCATTTCGCTGTTTTAGTGATAACTTATTGCTAAAGAAAAAGACCATTAAAACAATAAATAGAATAATTGATCCATAGAAAAAACCAAGATACAATCCATTAAACCATGCAAAGTTTATTGATTCTTCAGGAACATTATTTAGGTAAATTGTAAAAAAGACAGTTATGAAAAAGATTAATCCATACCAGGAATAAAAGAAAATTACAATTCCCATAATTATTTTGAATGCAATCATTCCAAATTTTTTTATTAAAAAGTAAATGATTGTTATAAATACAGCTGAAATTAAAACAGGCATGAAACCATTATATAGTATTTCTCCAATATTATTTTCATTTGGATATGGTGCTACATTAATATTTATATCCGCTTCAACCTTTGCAGCCCATCCTAAAAACGTAGCAGTTCCAATACTTATTAAAATGGGAATAAGAACATAAATAACCTTGATACGAAAAGTCCCTAAAAGTTCTGTAAAACTTATTGGTTCTTTAGATTTCATATCAGCTTGGAAGTGATTCCTTTTTTTTTCAACTGACTGCATCAAATCTTGAATTATTTGATTAATTCGCTCTTTTAATTCATCCCGCATATTTTTTGATAAAGGAGAACTAAATTCCAATCCAATTAAATTTTCGTATCTATTGTAAATGGGATTAATATGCAATTGAATATTTCGTAAATTGTATTCTTGAATTATTGTGGTTTGGAAAGTTTCTAGGAGATTTTCAGCCATTGATCGGGAAATGGCATGTTTAAATTTAATTATTGAATCTTTATTTTCAGTATTTGTTGAAACTTCATTACGTTCGACAGATATATCTTCTGGAATTTCAGGCATCCTATTAGAATAAAATATTTTGCGATTAATTAATTTCCCTCTTCAAAATACATAAAAAAAGTAAAAGAGAGAAAGCGAAAATCTAAAAAAATGAAAGCCCGACGCACCCCTTCTTGATCTTTTGACTACTTTTAACAAACAATATCGCTCCCAAATGGATTATTTGCCGTTAAAAGCTATGAAAGAAGGTCTTCATATCTTTCATATTAGTCTTCGCTTCTCTATACGATATATATGTCAATGGGTTTAATAAATTTTTGCTCTAAATTTAATAATTTTTGGCCCAAGATTGAAAACAATTTAATAAAAGAAAAAAGAGAGAGAAACCTAATTTAAAAAATAATTCCAAGTTTTCGTGAAATCCACCTAACTACTTCAAAGGGAAGAATACAACCAAAGAAAGCAAAGCCAAAACAGAGAAGTAAATCCCAAATATGGAGAAACATTAATTGGAATTTGAAACCCATTGAATAAAAGAAGATTTGCCAACCAGGAATATATATTAATGAGAAAAGCAAACCAAAAAGTCCGATTGCTAGCAAAATAATAACCAAATTCATATCTTCCTTAAGTGTTCGCCATAAACTTTTGTTAGGACGCCTAATCTGAATGGCCATAAAAAACTCAGCAATGAATATAGTCGTTGCTAACATTGTTAAGGTTTTTGCAATTTTAAGATCGGTCCCTTCCCACAACGACTGTGTAGCCTGTGTAAAAATATACTGTGAATCCAAAGCCCCATGTGAAATATTCACTGTAAATATGGGATAAATATCGCTAGATACTAAGAAATATAATCCAAACATCACCATCATCAAGAAAATACCATAACTTGCTAATAGGATTAAAAATTGTCGGGAGATAATTTCTTGAGAATTTCTTGGTTTTTCTTTCATAACATCGTCAGGTATCTTATCAAAAGTCAAGATTAATCCAGTAAATGAGTGTAAAGACCCAGAGATAAGCAGAAACAGCTGTAAAAACTCAGGATCGAACCAATATGGCAAACCTAAAAGAACAGATAAAATTAGATTAACTAATCCTTCAAAAATATTGATACAAATAAAGTAAAATACAACAGAACGAATATTGGCAAAGATTCCACGACCTCGACGAATTCCTTCTACAATGGAAATGAAGGAATCATCTGAGATAACCATATCGGCAGCTTGTTTTGCAACATCAGTTCCTTGAATACCCATTGCAATTCCAACATCTGCTAAATTAAGAGCAAGAGCATCATTTACACCATCCCCAGTCATAGCAACTATTTTTCCTTTATTTTGGTACTTTTCTACAATGCTCTGTTTATTTTTAGGAATAACACGGGAGAACACTTTTACATGTTCTAAAGGAACCGTAGCATCAAGTTCTTCTAATTTACTTCCATCCATTACCAAATCGTTAGGATTTTTTAATATGTGAATATTTTTGGAAATTGCTTTAGCTGTTGGAAGACTATCGCCTGTAATCATGACAACATCAATTCCTGCATCATGACATAAATCTATTGCGTTTTGCACACCTTCTCTCGGTGGATCAATAATAGCCACAAAGCCAATATAGATTAATTCATTCTCTATTTCATCCCGTTTTGATTCAAGATCTTCAGGTATAAATTCTAAAGGCTTATAGGCAAAACTTAGCAGCCGATAACCCTTCATCGCATATTCATTAATAATATTCATAATAATTAATCGCAAATCTATGCTAAATTCAAATATTTGTCCGTTGTCTCCTAAAAGATAATCACAATTAGTAACTAAATATTCACTGGCTCCTTTTGTATATGATATGATCTCACCAGTTTGCTTATTTTGGAGAACTTTTGTCATCCGTTTTACATCTGAAGAAAATGGAAATTCTATTATTTCTAAATAATGTTTTCGAATATCCACACCATCTTTTTGAGTAATACCCGCCTTTTTAGCCAAAGTCTGTAATGCACCTTCTGTGGCACTGCCAATAACTTTCCAATCTTCAATGATTTCTTTTTTATGTCGTTTTTCAACTTCGAATTGATATTTCATTAACATAGAATTATTATTCAAATAAGCAGATTTAATAAGAAATTCTAAATGGGGAAACTCTTCAATATTCTCGATCATTTGCGGTTTATGGGGAATATCCATCAAAAAAAAATCACCCTTTGGTGTATATCCGCTCCCAGTTACTTTAAAAGTCGAACCACGTGCCCAAATATATTGAACTGCCATTTGACTTTTCGTTAAAGTACCAGTTTTATCAGTGCAAATTACACTTATTCTACCCAAGCTATCTACTGAAGCAACATTTCGAACAATAACACCATGTTCAGCCATTGCTACTACTCCAGTCAACATAATAACTGTTACTAAGAGAGGAATATTAACTGGCATAATTCCCATTGCAGCATTTAAACTTTCTACGAATTCTAATTTTCCAGTAGTTATTTTTAGAAAAATTAATGTACATATCCACAAAATAAATATTGAGATTCCAAACCATTTTCCTAAGTTATCCATCTTTTTCCGAATCGGAATATCAGTTGATTTGATTTCGGACATTCCTTTAGAAATTTTGCCAATCTCAGTATTAGTGCCTGTTGCGAATATGATCGCTTTACAGTGCCCTGTTGTAATAAAAGTCCCATAAAAAAGAATATTTTCTTGATTTTGGAGATGTAGCATTTTATTATCTAAAGGCTCACCATGATTTTTGGATACAGGTTCACTTTCTCCTGTTAAAGATGCTTCATTTACGCGCAAATCGGTAGAAGATATAATACGAGCATCAGCAGGCACTTGATCTCCAGTGGTTAGTTTAACAAGATCACCAACTACTATATTTTTCGAGAATATTTCCACAATTTGGCCATCCCGTATAACCCATGATTTTGGCGCAGCCATAGACTGTAATGCTTCTAATTTTTTTGTAGCACGTGCTTGTTGATAAATGGCAACAAAGCAATTTAATACTACAACTGTCAAAGTTACATATACTAAAGACATGTTATCTGTGTGAAGTAATAAGCTAGCAATTAACATGATTCCAGCAGAAATGAGATAAAGAATAATCAACCAATTAAATAAAGGGGCAAGATATGTAGCAATAAATGATGGTTTTTCCAATTTCAATTCATTAAATCCATATCTCTCAAGATTGATAGATGCTTGATCGTCACTAAGCCCAAAATGGGGATGTGTTCCATATTTTTTGAAAATTTCTTGTGTAGAGTAAGCCCATATAAATTTGTTTTCTTTTATATCTATATTTTCATCTTTATGACTATTTTGGTTAATTTTACTAAAATTATTTTCAATCATCAAAATTCGCTCTTATACATCTATTATTTACAGAGATCAAAATTATCTACTTTTTTTCTTGTATCATCCAAGATATTGTTGAATTGAATTAATTATAATTCTATGAGTCAATCCACTATTTTCTGGTCGAATTTGCCCTTGAGGATTAAAAAAATCAGGATGTTGAACCAATTTCTCTGCTAAACCTTCTAGCATGTCAAATTCAAACCCCCTAAAAGCTTGAATACATTTCTCATTAGCAACATCATATAAAGCTGTATTCAAGATAATCAAGTATTTAATATGAGATACAGTAAAATGCTCAAAAAAAACATACTGAAATCCCATTTCATTCTTTAATCTGTTTTTTAAATACAAAATATCCCAAGCACCTTGTGTATCAATCAAAATTTTAAGCGCAGAAAGCGACATTCCTTCTAAATTTTGTTTAATTTTCTCATCCTTTGAATTAATCATAAAGGCTTGATCATCAATGAAAGAAATTAAATCCGTGATTGGGTTCCCAAATTCGTTAATTATCTGCAAATCCCACCATTGTTCATATTTCTTATAATTTAAAGAATGAATTTTAGATTCACGGAATACTCGTACTTCTTTTTTAGTTGATATTTCATCATATTTTGCTTCTAGCCAATCTTGATAAAAATTTGAGATTTCAGGTTTAAGCCATTCTTCAAATGTTAAAATATCGAAACCATTTTCATTATTTTCTTGTTTCATCTCTAGAAAATTATCAAAAACAAATTCAGCCATTAATTCTTCAACACCCCAAGTTTCAAAAGGTTGAATTTCATTAAATTCGCTCACTGACAAAATTCCCAAAAAATTATGGTGTAAAAATCTTTTATCTAAGAAATGGATTGCAAATTGACTACCCGAAGTTTTTAATTTAATTTTTGTAAAATCTTTATTTGGGAAATATGCAATATAATTGATTAGAAGAATTACTGGTTCTAATTGAGAAATAATTTCTGGGTTCTTTTTGGGATCAGCAATAAATTGGATTTTACCATCCCGAAATGAGCAAATATGCTCAATTTTAGGGTTATCAATTTGCTTACTTGAAACAAAAGAAAATGTCCAATCCAATGTCATTAATTATCCCAACTACTTTTTATATGATAAGAAAAAATTTTACAGTAAGTAAGTTTTCATTTTCAACCATAAAAATTTTCAACTTTACATTGTTTTTTTAAATTGGAAGGAAATTCGAGCAATTTTTTGGTTATGCATTAAAAAATCAACATTTTTGAAATTAAATATCTTTAATTATATGAAGATATCATGAATTGCGAGAGTGGAAATCAAAAAAAATGAATTTACAAGAGAAAAAATCGAATTCAATAGAATTATTAGCTCCAGCAAAAAATTTTATGGCTTTAAAAGCTTCAGGAGCTTATGCAAATGCAGTATATTTTGGAATAGAGAAATTTAACATGCGAATTAAAGCAGATAATTTCTCTCTCTCTGATTTACCACGAATTGTTCAAATGTGTCACTCTCCAAAAGACCCCCATTTTAGGTATAGAAAAGCATTTCTAACATTAAACATTGTAATATACGAGAATGAACTTGATGAATTACGCCAAATCTTAATTGCTGCCAAAGAAGCTGGAATCGATGCCGTAATAGTTCATGATATTGCAACTCTTAGAATTGCAAAAGAAATTGGAATCCCTTTTCATATCTCAACTCAGTGTAATGTCTCAAATTCCGAAAGTGCAAAATTTTACGAATCATTAGGTGCAGAAAGGATAATTTTAGCCAGAGAATGCTCATTAAAGCAAATTTCCCAGATCACACCAAAAATGACAACAGCAAAAATTGAGGCATTTGTACATGGAGCTATGTGTAGCTCCATTTCAGGACGTTGTTATCTTTCTCAGACAATTGCTTGTTCTGCTGATAAATCAGCTAATCGTGGTGTTTGTACTCAACCGTGCCGTGGAAAATGGAAATTGATTTCTGAAACAGGTCATGAATTCCTTTATGATGGAAAACGTATTCTAAACTCGCGGGATTTATGCATGATTAATTATATTCCACAGTTAATTGAAGCAGGAATTGAAAGTTTTAAGATTGAAGGTCGGATGCGCCATCCTCATTATGTTGAAACAGTATCAAGAGTATATAGAGAAGCCATAGATGCTTATTTTTCTGGTAATTTCCAAGAACAAAGAAAAAAGAAGCATTGGATAACCCAATTAAAGAAAGTCTATAATCGAGGATTTACAACTGGATTTTATTTTGGTAGAGCTTCAGAAAAGGATTCACAACTTAACAGTCCTGCTAATATTTCTCATTATAGATATATTAAGATGGGTGAAATCATTCATCAATATCCAACAAATGCCGTTAGAATTCGTTTAATCAATGGAAGTTTAAAAATTGGAGATGAAATTATTGTCATGAGCGCAAAAAGTGGAGGAGAAACCTATTTTAAACAAAAAATTCATGATATTCGGGTAGATGGAAAAGATATCAATAAAACCAATTCTGCAACATCTCATTCTCCAATAGAAATAACTACTAAATTTGATAATCCAATAAATGTTGATTGGCAAGATTCCATATATAAATTCACAGATGAAACCTATCAAGCTAAAAAACATCAAAAAAGGTATAAGAAAAAACCAACTTATCAGTTGAAATAAAGAGATCTTAATTTAATTTGATTTAAAAAATATGATATTACTCAGATGAACTTGAAGAGAGATCTCGTCTTAGTACTTTAATTCTTCGGCGGTAATTCACAATTTCTTCATTCAATCGGGCAATTTCTTTCTTACCTAAGGCCAGCTCAGCTCTAATCTTTGAAATTTCATCTTCAAGATTTTGGTTTTCTTGATTTTTATTATCAAGATTTTTACGTAATTTTTCGATTTCTTCTTGATATTCTAATCCACTTTGAGCTTTGAGTAACTGAGTTTCTAATTCACCCACTTTCCGTTCTGAAATTCGTAATTTTTGCTCAAGGTCGCTAATTTTCTCAGAATAATCTACTTTTTGCTCTTGAATTCTTCGTTGTAAGTTTAGATTTTCCTGACGAATCTCATCAAATTGATCTTGTAAATCTTTTATTTCTTTTTTCAACAAATCATATTGATCTTTCATAACTTGATATTTTCCGCTTGATTCTGAAGCAAGAGCAATTTGCTCTCTCAATTCCATATTAAGAGAATCAACCTGTTTTTGCAAATATTCTTTCTCAATTGTATCTTTAATCATTTCTGGTGATGGTTCTTGAGCCTTTTGGTATTTTTCCTCTAAAGATTCAACTTGCTTCGTCAATCTCTGAATAATTGCTAAATTTCCACTATTTTCTCGTTTTAATTCAGAAATCCGATCAAAAAGAACTTCTTTTTGAGAGATCAACTCAGCAATTTTTTCGTTTAATTCTTCTTTTTCTGCAGTAATTTTCACGTTTTCAAGCAAAGCATCATGAAATTCCTCTTCTTGCTTTTGCAAATCTTCAATAATTGTATCCTTTTCTCTAATTAGTTCTTCAAGATTTTTATGTTCTGCAATTTTTTGTTGTAATTCTTCAATTTTTTTGATTAAATTTTCCTTTTCAATCTGATGATTGTGTTGCATTTGTCGAATTTCTTCTGTTTTATCTCGTAAATATTGATCCTTCTGTGCTATTTGATTTTCTGTTTCTTGAAATTTTCTTGATAAATCTTCAAATTCGTCACGATAAATCATTTTTTGTATTTTTTCATTTAATTCATGTAATTCTTGCTTTAAATCATTAATTATTATCTCTTTTTCTTCTAATTGAGATCTAAAGTCTGTCTCATCTTCAGATTGGTCCACTTTTGTGTGTTCTAAAGATTCGCGTAGGTGAGAACATTCTTGTTGTTTATCTTGAAGATCTTTTTGCAATTCTTGAATTCTATTTTCTTTTAATTCTCCTGTTCTTTGTAATTCATCATATTTATGTTGCAAATTATTAAATTCAATATGAATTTCATCTAATTCATGTGAGATCTGTTCATTTTTAGATTGAAGATCCCCCAATATTGAATGAAGAGAGCTTTTTTCTTCTTTTAATTGAGAGTTTTCTTGTTCTAACTGAGTTATCTTTAATTTAAGATCTTCTAATTCAGAGAAACTTAGTTCTATTTCTGCTAATTGGTTGTTTTTCTTATCTAATTCTTCAGAAATTTCTTGAAATCTAGTCTGAAACAATTTATTCTCATTTATTAAAATAGAATTTTCTGTCTTTTGTGCTTCGAATTCTTTCTCTAATTCCGCATTGCGTGCTCGTAAAGTATGAACTTCTTCATCTAATTCTTGAAATCGATTTAAATCACTCTTAAGTGCTTCTAATTCTCGAATTTTAGCTTGAATTTCTAATTCTAGTTTTGTAATATGTTTATCCTTTTCTGATAAAATTATTTGAAATCTCGCAAGTTCTTCATTGTTTGGTACTATTGTAGAAATTTGAGAATCTTGATTTAATTTTGATTGATCAATATCTGATGATACTGATGGAGTGAGAAATTCCAATAAATTGGAAATATTTGTAAAAGATACTTCATCAAGAGCTATATCTCGAGGAGGAGGAACGTTCGAATTCAAAAATCTTGTAATTAAATCACCCATTAATTCCTTCATTCGAGTTTCTTCGAGTTTTCGTAAATTTTCAGCAAGTTGATCCATCATATTTGATATTTCAGCAGTATTTTCATTCTTTTTTCTTAATGTTTCTATCTCTAATTGCAATTTCTCATGAATTTCTAAAAGTGATTTTACTCCAATAAATAGAGTTTTTACCCGAAGGAGTGTTTTTAAATCAAGATTACGTAATTCTTCTTTTATTTCCATTGATAATGGGAAATGCAATTCTTGAAATAATTGCATGATGGATTCATAAATTGATGAAGTATTTTCTTCAGTCATCGCTATTAAATAAGAATTAGCTTAGTGCTAAAAATTTAATCTATTTCTTAAGTTTACAAGTTAATGATCCGACAAAAATATTTTCTCAAAAATAATTAAAAATTTATCGATGAATACCACTTACAACAAAAAAGTTAGGGGGCATGTTTTATTAAACTTTTAGTAAATTCT